>UQQZ01000068.1 GCA_900543305.1 uncultured Oscillospiraceae bacterium | reverse complement strand
AAGCACGATTCCATAGGAGCCGTGGCCGTCGGTGGTGATCATGAAATGAGAGCCTCGGCTGACACAATTGGGATATAGACAGCTTAAAAAGTGAAAGGCATAGGCGGCAGGTTTCATGATGCTGTCCTTGGAGAGGAGACCGGTTCCCCCATGGAGCAATCCCAGGGAGTCAAAGTATTCCGATACCCGGTCGCTTCCCAGAAAATAGCAGAATTCCTGAGCTTTGTCACAGCACTCCAACATGTTTTTTAAAATGTAGGCCCCTTTAAAGCAGGAATCGTTGATGTAATTCCGGTCGGATACGGTCAAGTTCCACTCGGTGACAAATAGGGGAAGCTGTTCCAATCCGGCCTCTGTCATCATGCGTTGGGAGGATTCCAACGCGTGAAGGAGTCCCTCCTGGTCGGTGGACCGTCGGGAATAGCGATCCTGGTTAACTTCCCCCCTCAGGTAGGGATAGTACAGTACCGAGAGGAAATCGGGGCGGCAAGGCTGTTGGGACCATTGTTTTAAAAAATCCAAAGCCCCTTCCGTGTAACCCAGCCGGAGCCCGCATCCGCCTACCAGGATTCCATCGGCAAATTCTTTGACCGTTTGGTAGATGCTTTGAAACTTCTGAAAATACTCCTGAGCTGCATGCTCCTGCCCCCAACGGTTTTCGGGAAACCAGTATTCCATCCGCCAGGAATTCAGTTCCCGGTGGGGATAACGAGTTTGGAGATGGCGCATCATGGCCTGGAGAATGCCCCGCATTTTTTCGGGACTCCATCCGTCGGCATTGAGGGGGCCTTCGTAAAGGGCATCCTGGACATTTCGATACAGCCGCCGGGGTTTCATTCCCAGTTCCATATGGGGCTTCAGATGGTGTTCCAGGAGAAAGTCCAGTACGGCGTCCAATTTGGAAAAATTGTACACCTCCGGTTGCCGGTCGGAAACGATGAGTAATTCCGGGGAAAAGAGGTTCCAGAACCGAACATAGCGAAACTTTAGGGAATTGGCCAACTCTACCACATGGTCCTGCACCTGGGAATTGAGCAGGTCCGCCGCGGCGCCCATATTGATGGTGTTTCCCCAGGAAGGGTTCAAAGGGGCCCAGGAGCGAACGGAACAGAATTCTCGCAGGTGGAGAGAAGCTTCGGAAGGTTTTTCGGAAATGCCTTCTTTGCTGAGCAGTTGTTCCAAACGTTTTTCCGCATCTCGGTTATCGGAAGCAGAGACAGAGGTGGACTGCGTTTCTCTTTGTTTTTTCCGCATGGCAGAGGGTGTTTCCCCATAGTGCTCCCGAAAGGCTTTGGTAAAGGCAGCCATATTGACAAACCCGTTGTCGTAGGCAATGCGGGTGATGGGAAGGTTGGTGTAAAGCAAATCGTCCACCGCATAGTAGAGCCGGATCCGGGACAGGTATTCGGCAAAGCTCATCCCGTAATTCTTTTTAAAAAACCGGGACAAATATCCTTGGGAGAGATAGAGTCGATCTGCCAGATCCTTGGAACTGATAGGTTGATTGTAGTTGGCGTGAATATAGCTGTTGATTTGCATCATGCGCTCGTGAAATAGTTCTTCCTTGTCAGAGGAGCCGGGCTGGATCAGTTGAGGCCGAAAGTGGGTGGAAAGCAAATCCAGCACTTGATAGGACAGAGCCATGGTCCCAAAATCCTGATTTCCCCGGGGAAGATTAAGAAATCGTTTGAGAAGGGCCTTTAGGATTCTGCGCAGTTCCTCATAGGAGGTTCCCTGTTCTCGGGTGGAATCGCACCAGAAGATCACATAAGAGGTCTGAAGCTGGCTGCTCAGGTAATGGTAGGGCAGAGAGAGTTTGACAAACAAGGCGTCTGGAGAGCTGTGTATCCGGTAACTCTTGTTGAAGTTGATGACTAAAACATCCTCTTTTTGGAGGACGGTGCTTTGTTCCCCAATTTTGACGTCCACAGTCCCTTCCAGCACATAGAGCAGTTCGGTGTCCTGATGGTAGATCTCCTGTTCCTGTTGGCAGTTGAACACCTGAATTTTGAGAAGGGCTTTTTCGTATTGGTTCATGTTCCTGTACCTCGGTTGATCTTGAACTCTGCCATCAGAGCTGGGTACCCTTTGCTTCTGGGGTCAAAAGCACGGCGGTTTCTACATGGCTTGTGGCAGGGAACATATCCAGAGGTGTGGCCTCTGCTGGGGGGTATCCCAGTTCCGCAAACAGCTGGAGATCCCGGGCTAAGGTGGCGGGATCGCAGGAGATGTAGACCACCCGTTTGGGAGCAAAGCCCACCACCGTTTCGATCAGTTCCCGACTGCAGCCCTTCCTGGGAGGATCCACTACCACCACATCCGGCCGTTCTCCCCGGCGGGCCAGTTCTCCGGCGGCTTCCCCCGCATCTCCACAGAAAAACTCCGCATTGGTGATCCCATTGTGCGCAGCGTTTTCTCGGGCGTTTTCCACTGCTTGGGGAACAATTTCCACCCCGATGAGCTTTCTGGCTTTTCCTGCCAGGGAAAGTCCAATGGTTCCGGCTCCGCAGTACAGGTCCAGCAGCAGCTCGTTTCCGGTCAGTTGGGCGTACTGGGCTGCCAAGCCATAGAGTCGCTCTGCCTGGGTCCGGTTCACCTGGTAAAAGGACAAGGGGGACAGTTGAAATTCCAAACCGCACAAGGTGTCGGTGATGGTGTCACTGCCAAAGATGGTGCGGCACTTTTGCCCCAAGGCCACGTTGGTCCGTTCCCGGTTGGAATTGATGACCACGCTGGCCAAGCCCGGGACGGCTTCCTGCAAGGCGGAGACCAGTTCTTGTTCGTGATGGAGCCCGTTGCCATTGACTACCACACAGGCCAATACCTGGCCGCTGCGTTCTCCCTGGCGGAGATAGAGCCTGCGCATCCGGCCGGAATGGGTTGTCTCGTCATAGACGGGATCCCCATAGGCTTTGGCCCAGGACCGAAAGGCTTTCATCGCCTGGTGGAAGGATTCCGGCTGCAGACGGCACCGCTCACAGTCCACAATCCGATGGGAGTTCACAGCGTAGAATCCCATGGCCAGGGAACCATCCTTTTTGACCCCAAGAGGGAGCAGACCTTTGTTCCGGTAACCATCCCGACTCTGGGCCCCTACAATGGGACGGACGGGCAGTTCTTTAAACCCGCCGATGCGGCTCAAAGCATCCCGCACCCTGGTTTCCTTAATTTGAAGTTCCGCCTCGTAGGAGATATGACGGTAACAGCATCCGCCGCATTGAGCAAAGTAAGGGCAATCAGGTTCCACCCGTTGCAGAGAGGGGGAGAGCAGTTCCTCCAATTTCCCGTAGGCGTACTGTTTGGCCACTTTGAGAATTTTCACCTTTGCCCGATCTCCAGGGGCTGTAAGCGGAACAAAAACCGCCATCCCCTCCCAGTGACCCACCCCGGAGCCTTGGGCAGTCATGCCGGTGATTTCCATCTCCACCAAGTCGTTTTTTCGTAGTAAAGCCATCAGGACCGTCCTTTCCGTAAACCGCATGTAAACTGCACTGATTGTAGCACAGAGAGGGGGTAAACACAAGCGAAATGGGCTTGTCAAGGGTTTGCCTTGTGCTAATTTTATAAAAAGGCTTTTAGGCGATTTTCGAGATTATGTAAAAGGTAGATTCTCCGTGAAACAGTTGACAACAAAGGGAGTTGAGATTATAATAAAGCCGTAATCAAGAGTTCAAGCCTCGCGGCAGAAAGCCGCACTTTTCAATACAACTCCTCCCCAAAAGAAGGAAAAGGACCGGTTTACCGGTCCTTTTCCTTTTTCAGTATTTTTCTACATTTAAACCGTGAAACACCATGAGAATCTTTCTCGATTTCTCAGTTTTTTGGTTTTTTTCAACAGCCTTTGGCCATTCGGTAAATTTGCCGGATTTCCTCTTTACCCAACACCTTGAACAGGCCGATGGTCCGTCCGCCGAAGCAGCACTTTTCAGCCAAGGTATCGATTTGCTCGTCGGTAAGATCGTAGCCCAGCTCGTGGATGTTGACAGGCATGTGGATGGACCGATAGAAGTCCTCCATGGCTTCAATGCCCTTTACGGCAGTTTCCTTGGGATCGCCTTGGCAGGGGATTTGGAAAATACGGTGGGCAAACTGGGCAAAACGCTCGGGCTTGTCCTGATAGACAAACCGTGCCCAACTGCCCCATACGGCTGCCAGGCCGGCACCGTGGGCCACGTCAAACATGCCGCCCAGTTCATGCTCCAACTGATGGCAGGCCCAGTCGCCCTTGGGGCCACCGCAGTTCATGAGGCCGTTGTGAGCCAGGGAGCTTGCCCACATCACTTCGGCTCGGGCCTTGTAGTTGGTGGGATCTTCCAGGAGAATGGGGGCGTTTTTCATCACGGTGCGGATCAAGGCTTCGGCCATACCGTCGGTGAGGTCCATAGTGTCCTCCCGGACAAAATACCGTTCCATTACATGCATCATGATGTCCGTGGCGCCGCAAGCGGTTTGATAGGCGGGAAGGGTGTAGGTGAGTTCCGGGTTGAGCACTGCAAATTTGCAGCGGCACAGGTCGCTGTTGTAGCCCCGCTTGATGCCGCCCTCTTCCTTGGTGATCACGCTGGAGTCGCTCATCTCGCTGCCGGCAGCGGCAATTGTCAACACAGCACCAATGGGTGCGCAGGCTTTGGCGGTGTTTTTATGGTCATACAGGTCCCACACGTCGAAGTCGTTGGCCAGACCGTAACCGATGGCCTTGGCGGAATCGATGACGGAGCCGCCGCCCACAG
Source organism: uncultured Oscillospiraceae bacterium (assembly GCA_900543305.1). Taxonomy (GTDB): domain Bacteria; phylum Bacillota; class Clostridia; order Oscillospirales; family Acutalibacteraceae; genus Acutalibacter. The sequence goes on along the minus strand of UQQZ01000068.1, from coordinate 9,298 downwards.
GCAGCAAGAAGTCTACGCCTTCCTTCCGGCAAAGATCAATGCCCTTATAGACTAGAGAGAGCCGGGGATTGGGCTTTACGCCGCCCAGAGATACATAGGGAACACCTTCCGCATCCAGAGAAGCGTAAACCCGATCTAGCAGCCCGCTCTTTTTGGCGCTCTGACCTCCGAAGTGGACCAGGACTTTGGTGCCGCCCTGCTCCTTGACCAAGGCTCCCACCTGTTGCTCCGCGCCCTTACCAAAGACGATTTTAGTGGGGGCCTGGAATGAAAAATCGTTCATACAACTTCCTCTCTTTCCCAAAAAATATGTATTGAGACATCCGTTTTCCCATTAAATGGGGGGGGAAAACGGTTGTTCTTGCTGTTTTAGATCCCGTTGACCACGTTTTGGGGAGTTCCCTCCAAAAAGTGCTTCAGGTTGTCTGCTACAATGCGAATCAGCCGTTCCCGGGCTTCCCGGGTGGACCAAGCCACATGAGGGGTGATCACACAGTGTTTGGCCTTCAGCAGGGGATGAGTTTCGGGGGGAGGTTCTTGGGTGAACACGTCCAGCCCGGCTCCAGCCAGAATTCCTTGATTCAAGGCGTCGGCAAGGGCTTGCTCGTCTACAATTGCTCCTCGGGCGGTATTGATCAAAAAGGCGGTGGGCTTCATCAGAGAGAGGAGGGATTTCCCTACCAGCCCTCGGGTTTGATCGGTCAAAGGACAGTGGAGGGAAACCACATCGCTTTCCCGGAAAAGGGTTTCCAGGTCCACCCAGCGGCATCCTTCTTCCGCCGGTTTCCGGGTGTGGCTGTATAGAAGAATCTCCATGCCTAGGGCTTTGCCCAAACCGGCCATTTTCTTTCCAATGGTTCCATAGCCCAGAATGCCCAGCTTTTTTCCTGCCAGTTCCACCAGAGCAAGAGACTGATGGCTTGCTTTTACCGCTTCCGTCCACTGTCCCTCCCGAACCATGTCACTGGATCGTTGAACGTGGCTGCATAGGCACAGCAGCAGGGAAAGGGCGTGTTGAGCCACGGCTTCTTCACAGTAATGGGGTACGTTGCACACGGTGATACCCAGGTCCCGGGCAGCAACGGTGTCAATGGTGTTGTACCCTGTGGCAAGGGTTCCCACATAGCGCAGAGAGGGAAGTCTTGTCAGCCGTTCCCGATCCAGGGATATCCTGTTGAGAATGACTGCCTGGGCGCCTTCCAAGCGCTGTTCCACCAGCTGGGAAGGGGTTTCTCCGTAAACGGTCAGCCTTCCCAGTTGTTCCAAGGGTTCCCAGGAAAGATCTCCCGGGTTGGTGGTTCCTCCATCTAAAACCACAATATTCAAAAGCGTTCCTCCTCCTAATTTGGTGGATTCCTCTTTCGATTATAAGGCCAAAAGGGCATTTTGGCAAGGAAATTCCCTACAAAACGGGATCCTCCAGAAGTTCTGGAGAAAAGGGAGAGGGAAAGGGGCGGAGAGTGGGATCCGGGGGTTGATTCTTTTGGGGGATTGTGGCATAATGCAAAGTAGGATTTTGTGGGCATTTTTTGGAAAGGTGCGATTTTGAAGTGACGAGTGAGACGAAACGGAAACATCCCAAGGGGTTGGTGCGCCGGTTTATCCCGTATTTTAAGAAATACAAAGGCGTGCTGTTTTTTGACCTGTTTTGCGCGGCGTTGACCACCATTTGCGAGCTGGTGCTGCCCATGTTGGTGCGGTATGTGACCAACGCGGGAATCAACGACTTGGCTTCCTTGACGGTGGGGCTGGTGGTGAAGATCGGCGCGTTGTACCTGTTTTTGCGTTTGGTGGACGCTGCGGCCAATTTCTTCATGGCCTCCATCGGGCATATTATGGGTACGAAGATTGAAACTGACATGCGCACCGCCATGTTCGATCATTTGCAAAAGCTGTCGTTCAACTATTTTGACAACACCAAGGTGGGCCAGATCATGACCCGGATCACCACGGACCTGTTTGACGTGACCGAGTTTGCCCACCATTGTCCGGAGGAATTTTTCATCGCGGGAATCAAGATCATCGGTTCCTTCATCATTTTGTGCGGGGTCAATGTGTGGCTGACTCTGATCATGTTTACGGTGGTGCCTCTGATCATTGTGGCGGCCATCTACTTCAATGGGAAGATGAAGGAACAGTTCCGCCGGCAGCGGGTTCAGTTGGGAGAGATCAATGCCCAGGTAGAGGATAGCCTTCTGGGAGTCCGGGTGGTCAAGTCTTTTGCCAACGAGGGGCTGGAAAAGGAAAAGTTTGAAAAGGGAAACCAGATTTTCTACAACGTAAAGCGTCACCGTTATTTTTACATGGGCGGGTTTGAAGCCTCCAACCGGCTGTTTGACGGACTGATGAACCTGCTGGTGCTGGTAGCCGGCGCCCTGTTCATGATCGGCGGGCAGATTCAGCCTGCGGACCTGGTGGCTTACATGCTGTATGTGGGCACTCTGATCACCTCTATCCGGAGACTGGTGCAATTTGCGGAGCAGTTCCAGCAGGGCATGACCGGTGTGGAACGGTTCTTCCAGGTGATGGACGCGGATGTGGACATTTTTGACGAACCCGGAGCGAAACCCCTGGAAATCAAGCGGGGAGACGTGACCTTTGAAAATGTGAGTTTCAGTTATGCGGATGACGGGAAGCAGGTGCTGTCCCACATCAATCTGCAGGTGAAAGCCGGAGAGAACGTGGCTCTGGTGGGACCTTCCGGCGGCGGCAAGACCACCCTGTGTAATCTGATCCCCCGGTTTTACGACGTGGACGAGGGCCGCATCCTCATCGATGGGGAGGATATCCACAAGGTGACCCTGCAATCCCTTCGGTCTCAGATTGGGTTTGTGCAGCAGGATGTGTACCTGTTTTCCGGAACGGTGTTCGAGAATATCCAGTATGGCAAGCCTGGAGCTTCTCGGGAAGAGGTGATCCAGGCGGCCAAGCAGGCTGGCGCCCACGAGTTTATTCTGGAGCTTTCCGATGGGTATGACACCTTCGTGGGAGAGCGGGGCGTGAAGCTGTCTGGAGGCCAGAAGCAGCGGATCAGCATTGCCCGTGCTTTCCTGAAGAATCCTCCCATTATGATCCTGGATGAAGCTACCAGTGCTCTGGACAATGAAAGCGAAAAGATCGTTCAGGCATCCCTAGAAAAACTGGCTAAGGGTCGCACCACCTTTACCATTGCCCACCGGCTGACCACCATCAAGAACGCCACGGTGATTCTGGTGCTCACCCACAACGGCATTGAGGAAAAGGGAACCCACGAAGAGCTGATGGCCAAGAAGGGCCTCTATTACAACCTGTACAGCAGCTACGCCGACGACAGATCTCTGACGGCGGAGCATCTTGGAGAATGAGCCCGGCAAACAGGCCGGACCGGATAAAGATTGGAAGTGGAGAACTGTGAATCAAAAGGAGTTTTTCGAAAACATCGCAGGCAAGACCGTCACATTTTGCGGCATTGGCCGCAGCCATATGCCCCTGATCCGCCTGTTCCGGGAGAAGGGTGCCATGGTTTCCGCCCGGGACAAGAGAAGCCTTGAGGAACTGGGGGAAAACGGCAAACAGCTGCAGGAGCTGGGAGTGAAGCTGATTCTGGGGGAAAGCTATTTGGAGGACCTGGACGAAGACGTGATTTTTCGCACGCCCGGCATGAAGTTCCATCTGCCTCAGTTGGAAGCTGCCCGGAAACGTGGGGCAGTGGTCACCAGTGAAATGGAGGTCTTTTTCGAACTCTGTCCCTGCAAGATCTACGCGGTCACTGGCAGTGACGGCAAAACCACCACCACCTCCATCATTGCGGAGTTTTTAAAGGCCCAGGGGAAAAGGGTCCACCTGGGAGGGAATATCGGCAAGCCTTTGCTGCCGGAGATTGAATCCATCGACCCGGGAGATTGCGCTGTGGTGGAACTTTCCAGTTTCCAGCTGATCTCCATGCGGAACAGTCCCGATGTGGCGGTGGTGACCAATCTTTCTCCCAATCACCTGGATATTCACAAGGACATGGCGGAATATATCGACGCTAAGAAGAACATTTTCCTGCACCAGGGAGCCTTTTCCCGGACAGTGCTCAATGGGGGCAATGAGATCACCGCATCCTTCGGGCCGGAAGTCCGGGGTGACTGCTGGATGTTCCGCCGGGGAGAGCCGGTGGAGCGGGGCGTTTGGTGTGACCAGGAACAGATTTATGTTAACAACCAACCTTTGATGCCCCTTTCCCAGATTTTCATTCCCGGCTGGCACAATGTGGAAAACTATATGGCAGCCATTGGGGCGGTGTGGGGAGATGTAGATCCTTCCGTGATCCGTCAGGTGGCCCAAAGTTTCCACGGGGTGGAGCACCGTGCGGAGTTTGTAAGAGAACTCCGGGGGGTAAAATACTATAACGATTCCATTGCCACCTCCCCCACCCGGACCATGTCCGGAACCTTGTCCCTGTATGCCCAGAAGATCATCATGATTGCAGGGGGCTATGACAAGCATATCCCCTTTGATCCGCTGGGACCGGTGGTGTGCGACAAGGTGAAGACCTTGATTCTCCTGGGAGCCACTGCCCAGAAGATTGAGGATGCAGTGCGTGGAGCGGACAATTACAAGGAAGGCGCCCCGGAGATTCTCCGGGTGGAGAATATGGAACAGGCGGTAAAGGCCGCGGCTCAATGTGCCCAGCCTGGGGACATTGTGTCTCTGTGCCCGGCGTCGGCGGCATTTGACCTGTACCCCAATTTTGAGGTGCGGGGACGACATTACAAGGAATTGGTAAACGGATTACAGTGAGTGCGGGGGACGGCCCCGAGAAAGAAGTGTGTGTATGGAGAGAAGAAGAGGAAATTTTAACGGGAATCGGAATGGAATTCGTCGGGGAAACGGTGGCAGGACCGGCGGACGAGGCGGATTTGGACAGCGGACGTTCGGAAATACGGATGCCTATGAGTTGCCCAGCTCTGCCAGCACTTTGGAAGAGAAGGTGATCGTGGCGGCCTTGAAGCGCTGCGGCGGAGACGGAGTACCTTCCCGGTCTTTGATGCGGGAAGCGGGCATTCGGGATAAGGATACCTTTTACGATGCCCTGCATTCCTTAAAAGACAAAGGTGAGATCCAGGTGGACAAAGACCACTGGGTCAAATTGGTGCCCCGGGGCGGGGATATTGAGGCAGAACTGGTGTCCTTGTCGGAGCGGTTTGGATTTGCCCGGCCCAAGCTGGGAGGAGAGGATATTTTCATTCCCGGCAGTGGTCTTAAAGGCGCGTTTTTGGGAGATCAGGTGATCCTGACGGACCTGCAAAAGCGGGACAAAGGTCCCAGCGGCCGGGTGAAACGGATTGTATCCCGAAGCGAGCAGCCCATGACCGGAACGGTCCATGTGGATGAAAATGGTGCCCGTGTCACACCGGATGGAGCCCTTCGGTACGATCTGAACGTAGTTGGCGGCCTGAACGGGGCCAAAGATGGGGACAAGGTGCTGATCCAGCCCAAAGAGGACAATCTGGAAAATTGGAGCCAGGTGGAGATCAAATCTGTATTCGGAACCGGAGAGCGGGCCAGAATTTGCGCGGACGCTATCATTGCCCGGTGTGGGATCCTGACGGAGTTTCCTCCGGAGGTCATGGCGGAGGCGGAAGAGATTTCCAAGATGACCGTCACCCAAGAGGACATCGACAGCCGGTTGGATTTGCGGGACGAGCCCATCTTCACCATTGACAGTGCCGATGCCAAAGATCTGGACGACGCTATTTCCGTTCGGAAAACGGAGACTGGATACAAACTGGGCGTGCACATTGCGGATGTGTCCCATTATGTGAAGGCCAAAAGCGCCATTGACAATGAGGCATTCCGGCGGGGCACCTCCGTGTACTTTGCGGACCGGGTGATTCCCATGCTGCCGGAAGCCCTGTCCAATGGGGTCTGTTCCCTGAACGCCGGAACGGACAAGCTGACTTTTTCGGCTCTGATGGAGTTTGATAAAGAAGGCAACATGGTGGATTACCAGTTCCGGAAAACGGTAATCGACTCCAAAGTACGGGGTGTTTACTCGGAGGTAAATGAGATCCTGGCAGGGACCGCGTCCCAAGAAATCCTCCAGAAATACGCCCCTGTTATGGACAGTCTGATGGCGGCCAAGGAGTTGGCCGGTGTCTTTGAACAGGCTGCGAAAGCCCGGGGAAATATGGATCTGTCCAGCGATGAGACAAAGTTTGTTCTGGATGAAAACGGCGTCTGCATTGCCCTGCTGCCCCGTACCACCGGGGAAGCGGAGCAGCTCATTGAGCAGATGATGATTGCGGCCAACATTGCGGCGGCTCGGGCAGCCTTGAAGGCGGAAATCCCCTTCCTGTACCGGGTGCATGAACGGCCTCAGCCTGACCGTGTGGAGGAGCTGGCGGAGCTGTTGGAACGGCTTGGAATTCCCTGCCGGGAGCTGCGCCGGGGAAAGCCTTCCACCAAGGACTTCGGCGCTATTCTGGATCGAGTCAAGGGGACGCCCCGGGAATCTCTGGTCAATCAACGGGTGCTGCGAACCATGGAGAAAGCCCACTACTCTGACCGGGAAATTGGCCATTTCGGCCTGGCTCTGGGGGAATACAGCCATTTCACCTCTCCTATCCGCCGGTACCCCGACACCTCCATTCACCGGATTTTGAGCGACTTGGTGGCAGGGACGGATCAAACCACCCTGAAAAAACGGTATGGGGAATTTGCCACCTTGGCGGCGGCAGAGTCCTCCAAAAACGAGGTTCGGGCAGTGACCGGAGAACGGGCAGCCGAAGACTGCTATGTGGCGGAATATATGAAAGCCCACTTGGGAGAGCGTCACACGGGCATTATCAGCGGCGTGACCCCCAAAGGTTTGTTCGTGAAATTGGAGAACAACGCCGAGGGTTTTGTGAGCCTCAACGATTTTGAAAACTGCGAATTTGAATTTGACGGGGAAGTGGCCCACCGGGATCTGCGTTCCGGCCGTGTGCTGATGATGGGCGAAGAGCTGGGCATCATTGTGGCTGCGGCTGATGTGGCTACAGGCCGGGTGGATTTCATGCCCCAGGAACCCTGATGGAATAAAAGCGGGATTTCCTTCATAAAGATCCATATCCGGACAAACAGAGGGGATCGTGTGATGAAGGGGTTTTTGCTTTCGGCAGTGCTGGGGTTTGCGGCCCTGGCCCTGGTCAATTTTTGCGGCGCCTACACGGGGGTGACATTAACGCTGAGCCCATTGCATTTGGGGGCGGCGGGTCTTTTGGGCATACCCGGAGTGACGCTGATGGTGTTGCTCAACGCGATGTTGTAATCATGCCGGATTCCGGCACAAAAAGGGAGGACGTGCAAATGCTGTTGATCCACGCGAACTACCTGGATGGAGAGTTCCAGCTGGTCCAGGGGGATTTGGAGATCCAGGACGGAAAGATTCTGCGGGTAGGAAAAGATCTGCCCCGGAAAGAAGAGGATCTGGCGGTGGACTGTCAGGGGTACACCATTGTGCCCGGGTTTGTGGACGTGCACATCCACGGCTGCGATGGGGCCGACACCTGCGATGGAACTCGTGAGGCCCTGGAGACTATGGCTCGGTTTCTGCTGCAAAAGGGTGTCACCTCTTTCTGCCCCACCACTATGACCACCGATCAAGATGTGATCGAGGGGGCCCTGTGGGCCGCCAAGGACCTGATGGATCATCCCATTGAGGATGGCGCCCGGGTGGTAGGCGTAAACATGGAAGGTCCCTTTATTGCCAAGGAGCGGAAGGGTGCCCAGCGGGAAGAGGCAATTAAGGCTCCAGACTTTGCCCTGTTCCAGCATTTTGTGGAGCTGAGCGGGGGAATTGTCCGTCTGGTGGATATTGCTCCGGAACAGCCCGGAGGCTACGAATTCGCCCAAAAGGCCAAGGACCTCTGCACCGTTTCCATTGCCCACACCACTGCGGGATACCAGGAGGCAAAGCGTTCCTTTGATTGTGGGATCACCCATGCCACTCATTTGTTCAACGCCATGAACGGCTTGAACCATCGGAGCCCCGGGGTGGTAGGCGCCGTGTTCGATGATGACCGGGTCCGTGGAGAATTGATCTGTGACGGTCAGCACATTCATCCGGCAGTGCTCCGGACGGCATTTCGGCTTTTGGGAGACAGAGCTCTGGTGATCAGCGACTCCATGCGGGCCAATGGTATGCCGGAAGGCCAGCCCTTCGACCTGGGTGGTCAGATGGTGACAGTCCGAGGCGGAAAGGCCACTTTGGAAGACGGCACCATTGCCGGATCCGTGGCAAACCTCCATCAGGAAGTCAAGAACCTGGTGGCGTTTGGGGTGCCGTTTACCCAGGCTGTCAAGGCGGCCACCTTAATTCCTGCTAGGGCCATTGGGCTGGACGGTGAGATCGGCAGCATCGAACCGGGTAAGCGGGCAGACCTGGTAGTGCTGGATGAGAACCTGGACATTGTAGGGGTTTATCACTGAGTAAGATCTCCAGGGGTATGGAGAGAATTCCGTAAAAAAGGGACATCGTTTCTGACGATGTCCCTTTTCTGTGCTCTTTGGATAAAATTGCGGTACGGATGGACCCTGAAATGGATTCTATTTTTATTTTGCCAGGCGAAGCTTCCGGTAGTACCCATCCACGTAGGTGATGTAGAGAATCCCTCCCACCACATAAGCGATGGCGGTCAGCGCAAATCCGGCAGGCAGGCCGATAGATTCCTGCATAAAGCCCATGAGCAGGGAGCCAATGCCGATTCCCACATCATAGGAGAGCATGTAAGTGGCGTTGGCCACACCCCGTTGGGGAGCGGGAGTGGTGCCGGTGACAAAGGACTGGAACAAAGGCTGCAGAATCCCGTAGCCCAAGCCAAAGAAGAATCCGGCCAACAGCATATGAACTCCGGAGTTCAGGAACAGATAGCTGGCCATGGTGAGGATGAGGATAATCAGGCTCACATAAACCAAAACCCGATGTTTTCCTGCGTCGATCATCTTCTGAGTGGACAGCTTGGATACCAGCATTCCCACCACCAAGCAGATATAGAAGTAGGGCAGAAAGGCTAAAAGGCCTTTTTCCTGGGCCAGAATGGAGGAGTAAGCGATGACAGCTCCATAGGGGATCATCAGGAACATCATGTTGCACATAAAGGGAAGGGCAGGTCCATAGATGGAATCCTTGATGGAGAATTTTTTCCGCTTCACTTTGGGATACTTGATCCGGCAGCAGGCCACGCAGATGAAAGCTGCCACGGTGATGCCGAAGATGGTCAAGAAGGAAGCCTTGCTGCTCATGTTGTTCTGCACCTGGATTCCCGCATAGGGACCCAAGATCGGAAGAGCG
>UQQZ01000067.1 GCA_900543305.1 uncultured Oscillospiraceae bacterium | reverse complement strand
GGGGATTGAGAATCCTCGGGTGGGTCTGGCCAATGTGGGCACCGAGGAGCACAAGGGAGACCAGCTGCGCCAGGAAGCTCTTGCCTTGCTGAAAGCCTGCCCGGACATCCGGTTTGTGGGAAACGTGGAGGCTCGGGACATTCCCTTCGATGCTGCGGACGTTGTGGTAGCCGACGGTTTTACCGGAAACATGCTGCTGAAGCTGTATGAAGGGGTGGCCATGGCCTTGATGGACAAGATCAAGGGGGTCTTTTTAAGCGGCGCCAAGGGCAAGCTGGCAGCCGGCCTGGTGTACAAGGACCTGAAGCGGATGAAGAAGGAGCTGGATTACAACGAATACGGCGGGGCGCCCATTATGGGCTGTTCCAAACCTGTGTTCAAGATTCATGGCAGCGCCAAGGCTTCCACAGTGAAGAGCGCCTTGCGCCTGGTACGGGACTATGCCGGTTCGGGGATCATCTCCCAGATCGGGGCGGCGGTCTCCAAAAAATCGTGAGGGGGAGCGGAGTATGCGGCCATTGGAAGAATACGAAAAGCAGATCGGCTACCGCTTTCAAAATAAAGAGCTTTTGGAAACGGCTTTGACCCACTCCTCCTTTGCCAACGAGCACAAGTGCAAAAGCTACGAGCGGCTGGAGTTTTTGGGAGATTCGGTGCTGGGGTTTGTGACAGCGGAATACCTGTTTCAGAACTTTCCCCAGCTTCCGGAGGGAAAGCTCACCAAAACCCGGGCGGCTTTGGTGTGCGAGAAATCCCTGTGCGGCTTTTCCAAGACGCTCCATGTAGGGGACTTTTTGCGGCTGAGCCACGGGGAACGCCATTCCGGCGGCCGGGAACGTCCCAGCATTTTGGCGGACGTGTTTGAGTCCACCACTGCCGCCATTTACTTGGACAGCGGCAGTCTGGAGGAGGCCAAGAAGTTCATTCTCCGGTTTATCGCTCCGGCAGCCAAGGTCCAAGGGACCAAACCCTTCCGGGATTACAAAACCACCTTGCAGGAGATTATCCAGCAGAATCCAGAGGAGAGGCTGGAATATGTGGTCACCGGGGAGAGCGGCCCTGACCACGACAAGCATTTCACCGTGGAGGTCCATCTCAATTCCAACGTGATCGGCAAGGGCGGCGGCCGCAGCAAAAAGGAAGCGGAGCAGCAGGCAGCCCGGGAGGCCCTGGAGCTGATGGGCTATTGAAGGGGAGAAACATCGCCAGGAGAAAGGGAAGGCAGGAATGATTTTAAAGTCTTTGGAATTACAGGGGTTTAAGACCTTTCCCGACAAGACCACACTGCGCTTTGAACGGGGAATCACCTCAGTGGTGGGTCCCAACGGCAGCGGCAAGAGCAATATCAGTGACGCCATGCGCTGGGTGTTGGGGGAACAGTCGGTGCGGACGTTGCGCTGCTCCAAAATGGAGGACGTGATCTTCGGCGGCACCCCCCAGCGAAAAGCCTTGGGCTACGCGGAGGTTACCCTGACCATCGATAACTCCGACCGGCGCCTCCCCTTTGCAGGCGACACGGTGGCCATTACCCGGCGGTATTACCGGTCCGGGGAAAGCGAATACCTCATCAATAAAAATACGGTTCGCTTAAAGGATATCAACGAACTCTTTATGGATACGGGCTTGGGAAGGGACGGCTATTCCATCATCGGTCAGGGAAAGATCGACAGCATTGTGGCCGCCCGTTCCGAGGACCGCCGGGAGATTTTCGAGGAGGCGGCGGGAATATCCCGCTACCGCTACCGGAAAGAGGAATCGGAGCGGCGGCTGAACAAGGCAGAGGAGAACCTGGTGCGCCTGCGAGATATCCTGTCGGAATTGGAAGGCCGGGTGGAACCCCTGCGAATCCAGGCGGAAAAGGCGGAACAGTTTATTGCTTTGGACCAGGAAAAAAAGGGGTTGGAAATCGGCATCTGGCTTACCACCCTGGACCGGTCCGGCAAGGTGCTGCGGGAACACGGCGAGAAAATCTCTCTGGCCCAGGCCCAGCATAACCAGCTGGAAGAGGAAATCCAGGCTTTGGCCGGAAAGACTGAGGAAAACTACCGAAACACCAACCGGTGCACCGTGGAGATGGAAGAGGCCAGAAATCAGGCGGCTTCCCTGGACGAACAGGCGGTGCGTGCGGAAGGACAGAAGAGCCTGCTGGAAAACGACCTGGCCCACAACGGGGAAAATATTCACCGCCTGGAAGGACAGATTCAGGAGGCCTCCCGTTCCGGGGAGGATACGGACCAGGAAATCCAGGCAAAACGAGAGGAAATGGCCGGGAAGGACCGGCAGATTCAGGAGAGCCGCGACCGGCTTTTGACCTTTACCCAACGCCTGGAGGAGCTGCGTCAGGGAGCCGATGAAGCTACCCGGCAGATGGAAGAGGCCTCGGTGAAGCTGGCAGAAGTCAACGCCTCTTTGGCAGAGGAACGGATTCGCCTTTCCTCCACCCAATCCTCCATGGCGGAGATTCGGCTTCGTGCAGGAGCGGTGGAAGACAGTGTCCGCTTGGCACAGGAGAGGACCCAGACGGCCCGTCAGGAAGCATCCCAGCTGGAAGAAATGCTTTCCGATGCCCAGCAGACAGTAGCCGGGTTGGAAAACACGGTAAAGGGCTATGAAATGCGCCTGGAAAGCCGTCGGGCCCGGACCAAAATCGCTCAGGAAACTTGGAATCGGCTGACGCTGGACTACAATGAACAGCTCCGGCGGGCCAAACTTTTGGAGGACTTGGAGCGGAATCTGGAGGGTTTTGCTCAAAGCGTCAAGTCGGTGATGAAGGAAGCGGGCCGGGGAATGCTTTCGGGCATTTGCGGTCCGGTGACCCAGTTGCTTCAGGTGCCCCGGGAATACGCGGTGGCCCTGGAGACAGCCCTGGGGGCTTCCATGCAGCACATTGTGGTGGAGACGGAACAGGACGCTAAAAACGCCATCCGGCTGTTGAAGCAGCGGGACTGGGGCCGTGCCACCTTCCTGCCTCTGACCACCATCCGCGGGAACGTATACGATGCCAAATCCATCCGGTCCATGGAGGGATTTGTGGGCATGGCCAACGAACTGTGTGCCTGCGATGGCAAATACCGCCAGATCCGGGATTCCCTGTTGGGACGCGTGGCGGTGGCAGAGGATCTGGACAGCGCTGCGTCCATTGCCAAGGCCACCGGATACCGGTTGCGGGTGGTAAGCCTGGACGGCCAGGTGGTCAACGCGGGAGGCTCCCTGACGGGCGGTTCCAAGGGACGCAATTCCGGATTGTTGAGCCGGGCCTCCGAGATCCAGCGGATCCGGGAAAAGGCTTCGGATCTTCAGGGTCAAGCGGAAGAGGCGGCTGCCCAATACCATCAGCGGCAGACAGAGCTTTCCGCCTGTGAAGGGGAACTGGAAGCGGCCCGGGGAGAATTGGCTTCTGCCCAGGAGGAACGGATCCGGATTCAGGCCCAGCGGGCCCAGGTGGGCCGGGAATTGGAACAGCTGGAGGAAACTGCCGCCGGCCTGGAACGGGAACAGACCGATTCCATGGGGCGTTTGGGAGAGTTGGAACAGCGGGAAAAGGAAACCCGTCAGGCCATTGCCCGGCTGGAAGAGGAATCCGCTGTGGCCCAAGAGGAGGCCCGAAAGCTTTCTGGCAGCCGGGAGGAGCAGATGGCCCGGTGCGACGACATTTCCCAGACCATCCAGGAAATCCGCATGGGAGAATTTTCCGCCCAGAAGGACCGGGATGCCCTAGCGGCTGCCGTATCTGGGTTGGAGGAACGCAAGCGGGATTCCGCCGGCACGGTGGCGCGGCTTCAGCAGGAGATCCGGGATCTGGAGGAGAAAAACCGGGAGCTTCAGGAGCAAATTGCCGGCTGCACCGCTCAAGGGGAAACGTACCGGTCCCAGGCCAAGACCCTTCGGGAAAGCTTGGAAGGAATCTCCCAAAAACGGGCCGGACTGGAACAGGAGGCTGCCAAACTTCGGGAACGGGAGCGGGAAGCCACAGCCCAGCGGGAGAACATCGGTCATGAACTGGCCCGGCTTCAGGAGCGGTCGGACAATCTGCAAAAGGAGTACGATTCCATCTTGACCCGGCTGTGGGAGGAATATGAGCTGACCCGTCGGGAAGCCGAAGAGGTGGGCGAGAGGATCGAGGATCTGTCCACGGCTCAACGGCGGTTGGCGGAATTGAAAAACAAGATTAAGGCTCTGGGGGCAGTCAACGTGGGAGCCGTGGTGGAATACCAGGAGGTTTCCCAGCGGTACACCTTTTTAAAGGGACAGATCGGAGACGTGGAGAAGTCCAAGAAAGAGCTGCTGGACTTGATCGGGGATTTGACCCAGCACATGCGTCAGCAGTTCTCCGAACGGTTCGCCCAGATCAACCGGAATTTCGGAACCATCTTTCGGGAACTGTTTGGAGGGGGAGCGGCGGAACTTTCCTTTACCGATGAAAGCGATGTGCTCACCTCGGGCATTGAGATCAAGGTACACCCTCCGGGAAAGATTGTCACCCACATTGAGTCTTTGTCCGGCGGGGAGAAGGCCCTGGTGGCCATTTCCATCTACTTTGCCATCATGCGGGTGAATCCTCCGCCTTTCTGTATTTTGGACGAGATCGAGGCCGCTCTGGACGATGTGAACGTGGCTCGGTTCGCCCAATATCTCCGGAGAATGAGTGCCCATTCCCAGTTTATCACCATCACCCACCGCCGGGGCACCATGGAGAGCTCCGACATGCTTTACGGAGTCACCATGCAGGACCAGGGCATTTCCAAGCTGCTGGCCATGCGGCCTGAGGAGGCCACGGAATTCGGAACATAACCGCCGTCTGGCCCCAAGGCTCAGGACGGATTTTATCAAGTACAGGGAGGGAAAAGGAACATGGGTTTCTTGGACAAAATCCGGGAAGGATTGAAAAAAACCCGGGACAATATCAGCGGCCAGATCAGCCAGATGGTCAATTCCTTTACGAAAATTGACGAGGAGCTTTTTGAGGAACTGGAAGAGCTGCTGGTTATGGGAGACGTAGGAGTCAACACCGCAGAATATATCTGCGACCAGCTGCGGAAAACCATCAAGGAGAAGGGTATTACCGACCCGAGCCGGATCATGGGAGAATTGAAGGCCATCGTGTCCGAAATGCTTCAGGGGGACGATACCCTGCACATTTCCACCAAGCCCTCCATCATTCTGGTGATCGGGGTCAACGGTGTGGGAAAAACCACCACCATCGGCAAGCTGGCCTCCCGCCTGAAGGGAGAGGGCAAGTCGGTGATCCTGGGGGCTGCCGACACCTTCCGGGCTGCCGCCATCGAACAGTTGGAGGTCTGGGCCCAGCGGGCCGGCGTGCCTCTCATCAAGCACAAGGAGGGGGCGGACCCTGCCGCGGTGGTCTTTGATACCATTGCCGCCGCCAAGGCCAGGGGCTGCGATGTGATCATCTGCGATACGGCAGGACGGCTTCACAACAAGAAGAACCTCATGGACGAGTTGGGAAAGATCTCTCGGGTTATCGACCGGGAACTGCCCGGCTGCGATCGGGAAACCCTGTTGGTGCTGGATGCTGCCACCGGCCAGAACGCCGTGAACCAGGCTCGGGAATTCCAGAGCGCGGCGGGGATCACGGGAATCGTGCTCACCAAGCTGGACGGCACTCCCAAGGGCGGCGTGGTACTGCCCATCAAGCAGGAGCTGGGACTTCCGGTGAAATTCATCGGTGTAGGAGAGCAGGTGGACGACTTACAGCCCTTTGATGCCACTGCCTTTGCGGACGCCCTTTTTGACAACCAGCGGGACGACACACCGGCGTTTGCGGAAGATCGGGAGCAGGAAATCCTGGAAACCCTGGATCAAGAGGAGGAAAAACGGGAGGAAGAAGAGCTCCTGTCCGAGACATTGCTGGAAGAACCTTTGCCGGAGGAACCTCTTTCCGAGGAGAGCTTAATTGCGGATATCGATTCCATGCTGGAGGAGGAGCCGGAAGAGGAAAAAGCTCCCAAGGAGGAGCCCGAAAAGAAAAAACGCCGTTTCTGGCCTTTTGGGCGGAAACGGGATGAGGAATAAACGGGAGAAAGGATGGGGGAAATGAAAATTGTAATTGCCACCCACAACAAGGGAAAAGTTGTGGAATTTAAGCGGATGCTGGAGCCCATGGGCATTGAAGTGGTCACCGCAGAGCTGTCCGAGCCGGAGGAAACCGGCACCACCTTTGGAGAGAACGCTTTTATCAAGGCGGACGCAGCGTGCAAGGAAACGGGCTTGCCTGCCGTGGCGGACGATTCCGGCCTGTGCGTGGACTACCTGGATGGAGCGCCTGGGATCTACTCAGCCCGGTTTGCGGAACCCGGCAAGCGCCGGCTGACCGTATTGGAGAAACTGAAGGGAGTGCCCGAAGAACAGAGAGGCGCCCATTTTGTCAGTGCCGTGTGCTGCGTGTTTCCCAATGGGGACCGGATTGACGCAGAGGGAAAATGCTTCGGCACCATCGCCTTTGAGTCCAAGGGAGAAAACGGATTTGGCTACGACTCCATTTTCGTCCAGGACGGCCGCACCTTTGGAGAGATGACTGACGCGGAAAAGGACGCCCGGAGCCACCGGGGCAAAGCCTTCGCGGAGTTTGAGGAAAAACTGCGGGAGTATTTGAAGGGGAAAGGATGACCGTCCGCCAGAATCGGCTGATGGTCAGCAACTACGGCGGCCGCGGTGATAGCCCGGCATGGGGAATTTACCGGCGGCAGGAAAAGTAAACGATACAGGAGAATGAATGATGTTAACTAGCAAACAAAGAGCCTACCTGCGTTCCCTGGCGGTGAACGAGGATACCATTTTGATGATGGGAAAATCCGGCATGAGCCCGGAACTTGTAAAGCAGGCGGACGACGCCCTGGAGAAGCGGGAGCTGATCAAAGGGCGGGTGCTGCCGGAAACTTCTCCCATGACTTCCCGAGAGGCGGCGGAGGAGCTGGCCCGGCAGACGGGCAGCGATGTGGTACAGGTGATCGGATCCCGGTTCGTGCTCTACCGGAGAAAGAAAAAGGACCCGAAAATCGTTCTGCCCCGCTGAAAGGAGTGGGCGCGTTGAAAACAGGCATTTATGGGGGAACCTTCAACCCCATCCACCGGGGCCACCTTCACCTGCTCACAGAGTTTACCCGGCGGCTTTCCCTGGATCGTGTGCTGCTGATTCCCACCCGGGTGCCTCCTCACAAGGAAGCGCCGGACTTGGCCAGCGGCGAGGACAGGCTTCAGATGTGCCGTCTGGCGGTGGAGGGAATTTCCCACCTGCAAATTTCGGAAATCGAAATGCGCAGAGAGGGGAAAAGTTACACGGCGGAAACCCTGGAGGAACTGCATGACCTGTTTCCCAAAGACCGGTTTTATCTGCTGATGGGGGAGGACATGTTCCTAACGGTGGAACATTGGTACCGGCCGGAAACGATTTTTGCTTTGTCCGCGGTGTGCGCCACGCCCCGAAGCCTTCACGGCATGGGAAAACTTCAGATGAAAAAAGAGGAGTACCAGGAGCGGTACGGAGCCCGGTGCTATTTGGAGGACATCCCCTATTTGCCCGTTTCCTCCACCCAGGTGCGGGAATGGGTCCAGGAAGGCAAGGACATCACCCCTCTGGTGCCGGACAACGTGGCAGCCTATATCCAGGAACACGGGATTTACAGGAAAGGATGTTGACTGATGGAGTTTGCTCAATATGAGGAAGAAGTAAAACGTCACCTGACCCCCAAACGGTTTTACCACTGCCAGTGCGTGGCCCGGGAAGCAGCAGAGCTTGCCCAGCGGTACGGGGCGGATGTGGAAAAGGCCCGGTTGGCGGGAATCCTCCACGATATTATGAAAGATACGCCTCCGGAGGAGCAGTTGAAAATACTGAGGGATTCTGGTATAATACTGACCAAAACACAGCAATTCAACAAAAAGCTGTGGCATGCCCTGTCCGGGGCAGCCTATCTCCAGCATGTGCTGGGGGTGAAAGACCCGGAGCTTTTGGAGGCGGTTGCCTGTCACACCAGCGGAAAAAAGGATATGAACCTTTTGGACAAGGTGCTGTTTGTGGCGGATTACATCTCCGCGGACCGAGATTACCCCGGTGTGGAGGAAATGCGCCAGACCGCCCGCCGGAGCCTGGAAGAAACCATGGTGGAGGGAATCCTTTTTACCGTGGACGAGCTGATGCAGGGCGGACTGCCGGTGGCGCCAGAGTCCATCGAGGCGTATAACGACGCTATTTTTACCTTACAGCAAAAAAAGGAGCAGGACACATGACGTCTTTGGAACTTGCAAAAAAAGTGGCCGTTTTTCTGGACAGCAAAAAAGGGGAACGGCTGAACGTGATAGAAATTGAAGATATCTCCAGCTTGGCGGATTATTTTGTCATCGCCACTGGTAACAACAATACCCATGTGCGGGCCTTGGCCGACGAACTGGATGAAAAGCTGAAGGGAGAGGGCCTTCCTCCTGCCCGAATGGAAGGATACCGCTCCAATTCCTGGATTCTGCTGGACTACGGCAACGTGGTAGTGCACATCTTCACCCAGGAGGGCCGGGATTTCTACGACCTGGACCGACTGTGGGCAGACGGCAAAAAAGTGGAATGGCAAGCCTAAGCGGGCAAATCCCCAGAAAACCTCCCCTTCGAGAAGCGAGGGAGCAGTCCTCGCAAGGGGAAGCGGGCAACGCCCACGGTCAACGACAGTAAAGTCCTTTGCCTGCTTTCGTCCAAAAAGTGAGCTCCCAGAAAACCTCCCCTTCGAGGAGCGAGGGAGTAGTCCTCGCAAGGGGAAGCGGGCAACGCCCGCGGTCAACGAAGTTAAAGTTCTTTGCCTACTTTCTTTCAAGAAAGTAGGGGAAAGGTTTGATGATAAAGATGAAATACGACCATAAGGCCATTGAACCCAAATGGCAGGAAAAATGGGAAGAAACCGGCGTGTTCCATGCCCAGAACGGTTCGGATAAACCCAAGTATTACGCTTTGATCGAGTTCCCCTATCCCTCCGGACAAGGCCTGCATGTGGGCCATCCCCGGCCCTATACCGCTTTGGATGTGGTGGCCAGAAAGCGGAGAATGCAGGGGTACAATGTGCTGTATCCCATCGGCTGGGACGCCTTCGGTCTGCCCACCGAAAACTACGCCATCAAAAATCATGTTCATCCCGCCGAGGTGACCAAGAAGAACATTGCCCGGTTTAAGAAGCAAATCCAGTCTCTGGGCATCAGCTTCGACTGGAGCCGGGAAATCTCCACCACCGATCCCCAATACTATAAGTGGACCCAGTGGATTTTCCTGCAGCTGTTCAAGGCCGGCCTCGCCTATAAGAAGGAAATGAACGTGAACTGGTGCACCTCCTGTAAGTGCGTGCTGGCCAACGAGGAAGTGGTCAACGGCGTGTGCGAGCGGTGCGGCAGCGAAGTGGTCCATAAAGTGAAGAGCCAGTGGATGCTGAAAATCACCGCCTATGCTCAGCGGCTCATCGATGACCTGGATCTGGTGGATTATCCCGAGCGGGTCAAGACCCAGCAGAAGAACTGGATCGGCCGTTCTACCGGCGCCGAGGTGGATTTTGACACTACCGCGGGGGACAAGCTGACCGTTTACACCACTCGTCCCGATACCCTCTACGGCGCCACTTACATGGTGGTGTCTCCGGAGCATCCCTATCTGGAAAAGTGGGCGGACAAGCTGGAGAATCTGGACGAGATCAAGGCCTATCAGGAGCAGGCAGCCCGAAAGTCCGATTTCGAGCGCACCGAGGTGGCCAAGGATAAGACCGGCGTCAAGCTCCAGGGTGTTTCCGCCATCAATCCTTTGACCGGAAAAGAGATCCCCATCTTTATCTCCGACTATGTGTTGGTGTCCTACGGCACTGGCGCCATCATGGCTGTGCCTGCCCACGATACCCGTGACTGGGAATTCGCCAAGAAGTTTAACCTGCCCATCATCGAAGTGGTCAAGGGCGGCAATGTGGAAGAAGAGGCCTTTACCGATTGTGAAACCGGCATCATGGTCAACTCCGGCATTTTGGATGGCCTGACCGTGGAAGAGGCCAAGAAGAAGATCACCGCTTACCTGGAGGAAAAGGGTATCGGCCACGCCAAGGTAAACTTCAAGCTCCGTGACTGGGTGTTCTCCCGCCAGCGGTATTGGGGCGAACCCATCCCCATGGTGTACTGCGAGAAGTGCGGCTGGGTGCCGCTGCCGGAAAGCGAGCTGCCCTTGCGGCTGCCTGAAGTGAAGTCCTACGAGCCTACCGATAACGGGGAATCCCCCTTGGCCCACATGACCGACTGGGTGAATACCACCTGCCCCCATTGCGGCGGCCCCGCCCGTCGGGAGACGGACACCATGCCCCAGTGGGCAGGATCTTCCTGGTATTTCCTCCGGTACATGGATCCCCACAACGACAAGGAATTTGTCTCCCAGGAAGCTTTGAAGTATTGGTCCCCCGTAGATTGGTACAACGGCGGCATGGAGCACACCACGCTGCACTTGCTCTACAGCCGGTTCTGGCATAAGTTCCTCTTTGACCAGGGCTTGGTGCCCACTCCCGAACCCTATGCCAAGCGTACCAGCCATGGCATGATCCTGGGTGAAAACGGGGAGAAGATGAGCAAGTCCCGGGGCAATGTGGTCAACCCGGACGACATTGTGGACGAGTACGGCGCAGATACCATGCGGTTGTATGAAATGTTCATCGGCGACTTTGAGAAGGCCGCTCCCTGGTCTAACGCCGGCATCAAGGGTTGCCGCCGGTTTGTGGAGCGGTACTGGAACCTGCAGAATATGCTCTGTGAGGAAGAGGGCATCCGTCCCGATATGGAGAGTATTTTCCATAAGACCATCAAGAAGGTCAGCGAAGATACGGAGGTGCTGAAGTTCAACACCGCCATCGCCGCCCTGATGACCTTGATGAACGAGGTGACTAACAAGGGCAGTATCACCAAGGAAGAGCTGCGGATTTTCACCATTCTGATGAATCCCTTTGCCCCCCATGTGACCGAAGAGGTGTGGGCGGCCAATTCCCTGGGAGAGGGCCTGGTGGCCCAGCAGCAGTGGCCCGCCTATGACGAAGCTAAGTGCAAGGATGAGACGGTGGAAATCGTGGTACAGGTCTGCGGCAAGGTCCGGGCCCGCATGAATGTCCCCGCCGATATCTCCAAGGAAGACGCGTTGGCCGCCGCCAAGGCAGAGCCCAAAGTGGCTGGGGAAATCAGCGGCAAGAACATCGTCAAAGAAATCTATGTTCCCGGCAAGCTGGTCAACATTGTGGCCAAATAAAAAGACAGTTGGACAGGCCCGAAAACCCGGGAGGGTTTCAGAGCTTGGCAAAACAAAAGAAATCATCCAGGAGGAGAGGCTGCGGCCCCTCCTCTTTTTTTGTAAAACAAAAAACCGCCTGCCGGGAAATTTCCCAACAGGCGGCGTGAAATCAGTCACCCTTTTTTGCGGCGCTGGAAGTTGTTCCAGAAGACCCATGCTGCGATCAGGACCAGCAGCACAAGGAGGATCCCACAGGCCAGCAGATACAGGGGCGTCCACTGGGCGGACACAGAATAGTCTCCGAAGATCACACGAAACACGGCCTTTACCGGCCAGAGGATCACCGAGGCAAGGGCGGAAAACAGATCCAAGAGGCCCCGGGCCAAGCTGGCGAAGAGGTCCAGGGAAGTTCTGGCTAAATTTCCGATGATAGTAAAAATATTGGAAAGCATGTAGGGGTCCCTCCTTTTTTTACGCCTTTAATCGGCGGCGGTTTCCACAATGTTATAGTAGGTGCGGGCGGTGACCAGATAGATGGCGGCGTAGACCAAGGCGAATACGGCCACACAGCCCAAAGTGGAAAACAGGATCAGCTGGAAATTGGCCAGTCCCATGACCAGCAGGATTTTTTGAAGCATGGGGAAGGCAAATCCCAGGTGGATCACCGCGGTGAGCAAAGGCAGGAAAAACACCAGCAGAATTTGGCTGTGAATACTTTTCTTCACTTCCCGATGACTCATGCCCACCTTCTGCATGATGGAAAACCGCTTGGCGTCCTCATAGCCCTCGCTGACCTGCTTGTAGTAGATGATCATGGCGGTGCCCAACAGGAACAGGATGCCCAGGAACATGCCCAGGAAGAACAGGCCGCCGTACAGGCTCATAAAGTCCTGCCGGGAGGTGGAGGAATCCTCAATCATGCAGGAGAATTCCACCTGCACCTTCTGGGTGTCAAACAAGTTTTCCTGAATGGCGCTGCTCAGAGCTGCAATGTCCGTTTCACTGCTGCCGGCCACGTCAAAATCATAGGAATAGGAAGGTTCCGTGTAACTGCCGCTGGGCGCCAAAATCTGTTCTATGGTGGCAGCGTCCTTTACCACCAGATAGTATTCCTCGTAAACCTGGGCCATGGTGGAGGCATCCGGAAAGGAATAGTTGGAAGGCACAATGGAAAACTGAGTTCCATCGATTACCAGAGTGTCGCTTTCGGGGAAGGTGCCTCTGGGATCGTAGAGCAACACCTGGTTTTCCGCCAGTTCCAGACTTTGTCCGGAAAAGCGTTGAAACTCCTCCAGAGTGAACGCCTGGACTACCGCGTAGGTGGAGGAGTAAGCTCCGTCAGTCGAGAAGGTGTTGTCCTTTCGGGCCACGGTCAGGTTCCAGCTTTCCCGGTCGATGACATTTTCCACCTGCACTCCCAACTTCTGCGCCTGCTGGGCTACGGTGTCGCGGACCAGGTCCTTGGCGCTGTCATCTGCTGTCCAAGCAGTTACCAGCACATTCCGGGGATATCGTGCCCGAAGAAGCTCATCCATGGAGGTGTAGAGAGAAAAGGTGGTGGAAACCGTCACCAGCAACGCCGTGAACAGTACACAGATAGAGGCAAGTCCGGCGGCGTTTTGCTTCATTCGAAAAAGCATTCCGGAGATGGTGGTGAAGTGTTTTGTCTTGTAGTAAAAATTCTTGTTCTTTTTCAGAAGTTTCAGCAGGGCTGTGATGCCGGTGATAAACAGCAGATAGGTGCCCAGGATCACCAAGATCACCGCTACAAAGAAGAACAGCAGGGCTTCCAGCGGAGAAGTGATGGTCACTGCCATGTAGTACCCTGCGCCCAGAAGTACTGCGCCCAGCAGCGCCAATAACCAATGGGCCCGGGGCTCTTTTTCACCCATTTCTCCTCCGTGGAGCAATTCAATGGGTTTGGAAAGCTTCACCTGAAGCAGGTTGTAGCACATGGTGAGAAAAAAGATGGCGCAGAATAGGAGCAAGGTGGCGGTCAAAGCGGAAGTGGGAATCAGGAAGGCGATGGGGAGAGAGGTGCCCAACACCAGCCCCAGCACCCAGAACATGACCCGGGAAAAGAGGATTCCCAGTCCCAAGCCCAAAACCAGGGACACAAAGGCCAGCAGCAATGTTTCCCGGAAGATGATCTTGGCGATGTGGCGTTTTTCCATGCCCAGAATATTGTAGAGGCCCAATTCTTTTTTTCGCCGTTTCATGCTGAAGCTGTTGGTATAGAAGAGAAACAGCACGGCGAACAATCCAATGACGAATTTGCCCAATTCCATCATGCTGGCTACCGAGGTACCTCCATACATGGCGGTCTGATCAATTCCCGGTCCGATGGCGCAGATGGTATAGAACATGAGAATGATGCCCACCGAAGAAAGCAGGTAGGGCAAATACACTTTCCGGTTGCTTTTCAGATTGGTAAAGGCCAGCTTCCAGTAGAAGCCCATTCCCCGCTTACCCATGGACGGCCACACTCCTTTCCCTGGAACCGGTGGTTAAGGCGGTCAGGGTCCGGGAAATATCCTGGTACAGCTCCTCGTCGGAACGGCCGCTCCGGTAGATCTGGTGGAACACCTGCCCATCCTTGATGAACAGCACCCGGCCTGCCCGGCAGGCTGCCTGGAGGGAATGGGTGACCATTAGAATGGTTTGACCCTCTCGGTTGATGTGGTCAAAGATGTCCAAAATCTGCCCGGCGGAACGGGAATCCAGAGCGCCGGTGGGCTCGTCGGCCAGGATCAATTGGGGCTGGGTGATAATGGCCCGGGCAATGGCGGGCCGCCGTTTTTGTCCGCC
>UQQZ01000066.1 GCA_900543305.1 uncultured Oscillospiraceae bacterium | reverse complement strand
CGACCAATTCCCCAGAATTAAGTTGGGTGTGGGCAAAAAGCCTCATCCCGACTACAACCTGGCCGACTGGGTTCTCTCCCGTTTCTCTCAGCAGGAACAAAAAGAGCTGGAGCTTGCTTTGGAAAATGCCGCTGCCGCAGCAGAACTTATCGTTCGGGGAGAAATTGACCGGGCTATGAATCTATATAATAGTTAAGAGATTGTGCATCACCCGAGCAAATTCCGTTTTTGATTGGAGGATTCTATGAAACTGATCCGCAACGCCTTGGAACACTGGCAGGATTACAACCGATTGGAACAGGCCGTCACCCAGGGAACCGTACCCGCTGCCGTGACCGGACTCTCAGGGATTCACAAGTGTTGTGTGATCGCCTCCCTTTGTCAGACAACCAAACGCCAGGCCTTGATTTTGGCTGCCGACGAGGCAGAAGCTCAGCGTTTTCAGGAAGATCTGTTTTCCCTGGGGCTTCATCCCGTCACTTACCCTCTTCGGGATTTTAACTTTCGGGACACCACCGGTGTCTCCCACGAGTACGAACGGCTTCGCTTGGAAGCCCTTTCCAAACTGCAAAATGGAGACTGTGACTGTATCATTGCCTGCATGGACGCTGCCCTGCAGTTTACCATGGGGCCCACTGAGTTGAAAGATAAACTCTTTCCTGTGGAAACCGGTGCGGAGATGAAAATCGACACCCTGCTGGAAGCTCTTGTCAACTGCGGCTATACCCGGGAAGATCAGATTGAAGGACCCGGTCAATTCAGCCGCCGGGGCGGAATTGTGGATTTCTTCTCCCCCAGCGACTCTTCCCCTGTGCGGGTGGAATTCTGGGGAGACGAAATCGATTCTCTTTCCTACTTCGATTTGGAAAGTCAGCGCAGAACAGAACCTGTCCCGCCGTGACTTTGGCCCCCTGCGTGGAAGTAATCCCCGCGCATCCCCCGGTTTTAGCCCAGAAAATTGAAAAACTGGCCTCTTCCCTGCGAGGGAAAAGCGCTCCCCGGGCCAAGGAAATCCTGCGGGCGGAAGCAGAAAAACTGAAAAATGGGCTGCGAATCGGTTCTATGGATAAGTTTATTTCTTTGATTTATCCGGGAACCGCCACCTTGTTTGATTACTTCTCCCCGGACAACAGCCTGCTCTTTTTCTCCGAGGGAAACAAGCTGAAGGAACGGATGCGCACCACCTTGTGGCAGTGGGGAGAGGATCTGAAAAGCTATCTGGGAGAAGGTATCCTCTGCAAGGGACTGGATCGCTACCAGGAGGATTGGAAATTTGCTTTGGGAAAAGCGCAGGAAATTCCCACCCTGTTTCTGGACTTGTTTGCCCGGGGAAGCTACGAAATTCCCCTGAAACTCTTGGTCAACATGAATGTCAAACAGCTTCCGATCTGGGGAGGCGGAACGGAGCTGCTGGCCGATGACCTGCGTCCCCTTCTGAGCATGGGCAGGGCTTGCGTGGTTCTGGCAGGCACTCAGCGGGCAGCCTCCTCTTTGGCAGAAGATTTGAAGGCCATGGGGCTTCCGGCAGGCTATCTGGACACCGCTGCCACCGCGGCGCTGGGCACCATCACCATCACAACCGGAAGTCTGTCAGCCGGGTTCGAACTACCTGAGGCTAATTTTGCTCTGATCTCTCACGGCCGCATGGCCGCCGTGAAAACCAAAAAGAAAAAACGGGACAAAAACAGCAGGGAAATCTCCAGTCTTTCTGAACTTTCTCCAGGAGATTATGTGGTTCATGCCACCCATGGCATCGGTCTCTTCGAGGGAATTCATAAATTGGAGATGAACGGGGTCACCAAAGACTATATCAAGGTCCGATACGCCAAAAACGATACCCTTTATATTCCCGTCACTCAGCTGGACCTGGTCTCAAAATATATCGGTCCCAGAGAAGATTCTGCCGTAAAGCTCAGCCGCTTGGGAGGCGCCGAATGGCAGCGGCAAAAAGCCAAGGTCCGTTCTGCAGTAAAGGACATTGCCAAGGAGCTGATTCAGCTCTATGCCCAACGGATGCAGGCCGAGGGCTTTGCCTTCCCTCCGGACGGGGAATGGCAGCATGACTTCGAATCCCATTTTGAATTTGAAGAGACCGAAGATCAGCTTCGGTGTATTCAGGAGATCAAAGACGATATGGAACGGGATGTGCCTATGGACCGGCTTCTTTGCGGCGACGTGGGCTTCGGCAAAACGGAAGTGGCGCTGCGGGCCGCCTTTAAGTGCGTGACCGCCGGTAAACAGTGCGCCATTCTGGTTCCCACCACCATCTTGGCTTGGCAGCATTACCAAACTATCCTTCGCCGAATGGAAGGATTCCCTGTGGATGTGGAACTGCTCTCCCGGTTTCGCACCCCCAGGCAGCAGGACGAAATTCTCCGAAAAGTACGACGGGGCAGTATGGACATTGTGGTGGGCACCCACCGGCTGGTCTCCAAAGATGTGCGTTTTCACGATCTTGGCTTGGTTATCATCGATGAGGAACAGCGGTTTGGCGTGGCACAAAAGGAAAAACTCAAGGAAATGTGCAAAAGCGCCGATGTGCTCACACTTTCCGCCACCCCTATTCCCCGGACGTTAAATATGGCCCTTTCCGGAATTCGGGATATGTCCGTCATCGAAGAAGCCCCTCACGACCGGCACCCGGTCCAGACCTATGTAATGGAATACGATTCCGGAATCCTTACCGACGCCATCCGGCGGGAATTGCGCCGAGGCGGCCAAGTGTACTTCCTCCACAACGATGTGGCGTCGATCCAAAGCGTGGCCTCCCGAATCCATCAATGGGTTCCCGAAGCCCGGATCGGGATCGGCCACGGAAAAATGAACGAGGAAGAGCTCTCCGAAGTGTGGCGGCAGCTTCTAGACCACGAGATTGACGTATTGGTGTGCACCACGATCATCGAAACAGGAGTAGATGTGCCCATGGCCAACACCTTAATCATCGAAAATGCCGACCGAATGGGTCTCTCTCAGCTCCACCAGCTCCGGGGACGGGTGGGACGCAGTACCAGAAGAGCCTATGCCTACTTGACTTATACTCCCAACAAGGCTCTGTCGGAAATTGCACAGAAACGGCTCTCTGCCATCCGGGAGTTTACCGAATTCGGATCGGGCTTTAAAATCGCCATGCGAGATTTGGAAATCCGGGGCGCAGGAAACATTCTGGGAGGCGAACAACACGGCCATATGGAAGCAGTGGGCTACGACATGTACGTCAAGCTCCTCAGCGAAGCTGTCAGCTTGATGAAAGGCGAAGAGCCCACCCGTCCTGTGGATCAGGATTGTTTGGTCGATATGCAGGTCCAGGCCCATATTCCCGAAAGCTATATTGACAGCGTCAATCTGCGGCTGGATGTGTACCGAAGAATCGCCGAAGTGGAAACTCAGGAGGACGCCATGGACGTTATCGACGAACTGATCGACCGCTTTGGGGAGCCCCCTGCTTCTGTCAAGGGGCTGTTGGACATTGCCCTGCTCCGGAATACCGCCGCCCGGTTGGGCGTTACGGAAGTGAAGCAGCAGGGAGATTCTCTGCTGATCTATAAGCAGAAGTTCGACATGGCAGAGGTGGCCCCTTTGATCCGGGCTCTGGACGGACGGGTTCTTCTCAGCGCCGGAAGTCGCCCTTATATCAGCGTTAAAATGGCCGGAAAATCTCCCACCGAGGCTTTGGCTGAAATCTTACAGGCCATGGAGGGCATTTCACACCCTGCGTAAGACAAAGTTATTTTCACAAATTCTGTGTAGACAAACCCCTGGAAATGGGGTATAATGTTTGTCGTTCTATGTAAAATTTTACTTTCTGAAAGGCATGATCACCCATGAGAAACATCTGGAAAAGAGCTGCTGCCGGGCTGCTCGCTCTGGCTATGTGCTTGAGCTTCGCGGGCTGCTACGATGAAAATAAAACCTGGGCTGCCAAAAAAGGCGACGACGTGTTGCCTATCGGCGGGTATATTTATTACCTCTATAGCGCCTACTCGGAAGCTGCCAACCAAGTGGACGGAGATACCAAGGTGCTGGATGCCACGATTGAGGATGAGAATGCCTCCGACTGGATCCACAACCGGGCTATGGAATATCTCCGTGCCTACTATTATATCAATGAAAAATTCGACGAGTATGGTTTGGAACTGACCCAGGATGACCTGGACGAAGTGGAGCTGTCCACCTCCAGCGTGTGGTCTTACTACCAGACCACCTTCGAAGGCCTGGGCATTGCCAAGACCTCCTTCGATCAGGCTTTCACCCAGTATAATGCCAAGTTCGAAAAGGTGATGACCGCCGCTTACGGCGAAGGCGGAGAGCTGGAGCTGGCCGACGGAGAAATGGAACAGTACTTCACCGACAATTACTATGATTACGACTATTTCTATGCCTCCCTGAGCAAGACCGATGAGGACGGCAACAGCGTTGACCTTTCCGATGAGGAAAAAGAAAAGATGATGGACCAGCTCAACGGCTATGTGGAAGAGCTCAACAACGGCGAAACCGATATGGATGCCGCTGCCAGCGACTTTGCTTATCTGTGGGTGCGGGACTCCACCTACAACGCTCCTGGCCCCACCAAGCCTGAAAACATCAATGCTGACCTTCGGGATGCCATTGAGGGCTTGCAGGAAGGAAAAGCCACTCTGGTGGAATCCAGCGCTGGCTACTATGTGGTCCGCCGCTTGCCCATTGCCGATGCCTATCAGAATGTCATCTCCAATGAAAATGACAAGTACACCCTGTTGGCCGACATGAAGTCCGACGAGTTCAACGACTATGTGATGGAACAGGCTGCCAACGTGGAGGGCATTGAGCTCAACCAAGAGGCTATCGACAGCATCAAGCTTTCCTCCATGATCACCGATGCCAACCGCTACGGCACTTCTACTGCTTCCTCTGAAAGCAGCGTTTCCTCCGAGGCAGAAGATACCTCTTCCGTTTCCAGCAGCACTTCCTCTGAGAGCAGTACTTCGGAGGAATCCAGCGCCGTTTCCAGCCAAGCGGAATAATTCAAAAAATAGAATTCTTTTCGGTTTTTGGAACCGTATTTTTGAGGACAGAGCACATCTTGCTCTGTCCTCTTTCTTTTTTCCTTTTCCGCGGTCCAGTGGATTGAGAACGAGAGAATGTAAAAATTTGCATAAAAATACTTCATTTTAAAAAATGATTTTGACATTTCGTTCCATCTTAGGTATAATGATTTTGCTGTTTTTTTCGAAGAATTGGATCCCCCCTTCTTCGAAAAAGGCAAAGTTCCTCAGTGGAGGAGGTGGAAGGCTTGGCAATGGATACCATGAAAGCCGTAAGCCAAGCGGAACAGCAGGCTCAAGAACGGGTACTGCAAGCAAAAAAAGAGGCGGATCAAATCCGCCATGCGGCCGCTGAACAAGGTGAGCAGCTTTGCGCTGCCGCAATCAAAGAGGCCCGCAAACGCGCTGAAGTCCTCTATGGAGTGGCAAAAGCGGATGGGGAGAAGCGAAAAGAAACCATCCTAGAGGAATCACGTCAGGAACAGGAGCAGCTCCGGGATCTGGCTCAGAAACGGCAGGCCCAGGTGGCAAAAGCCCTGGAAAAGATCGTACTAGGTCTGGGGAGGTGAAACCGTGGCGGTAGTCGCAATGAAACGCCTGGAACTCTGGGCCTCCAAAAAATGCCGGAAACCTTTGCTGGAATTGCTTCAGCAAAGGGGCGCTGTGGAAGTTCACCCTTCCCAGCAGGCAGAAGCCCTTTTTGGGAAAATGGACACCTCCCAAAAATTACAGGAGTTCGAACAGGCAACTCGTCTTCTCGAACAAGCCGCCAGCTTACTGGACCAATATGCCCCTCCCAAAAAAGGGCTCCTCTCTTCTTTGGCGGGACGTCCTGAAATTTCCCCGGCCCAGTACCAAAACGCCGCAGACTCGGCCCCTGGATTTCTCAAAGCAGCAGAACATCTGCAAACCTTGGGAAAACGTCTGACCGACGGTGAGGCCCAACTTCTGCGACTGGAAGCTCAAAAAGAAAGTTTGAAACCTTGGATTTCCTTGGACCTGCCTCTGGACTATCGGGGCACGGAACATACTCGGGCGTTGATCGGTTCTTTCCCGGAGGATTTGGATGAAGGCACGTTGAAAAACCTGCTGGCTTCCAAGCTCCCTGAAGTGGAGGGCATCGAAGTGGAAATCCTCAGCAGGCAGGCTCAAATGACCTGTGTCTTCCTGCTTTGCTTGAAGCATCAGGCACCACAAGTGGAAGCCGCCCTCCGATCTTTGGGATTCTCTTACCCTGCTGCCTCAGGTGGGCTGCCCCCCGCCCAACAGGCTAAAGAATTGGACGCTTCCATGGCTGCCCAAAAGGAAGCGATGGAACAGGTCAAGCAAGAGATCCAATCCAGAGCTTCCCAGCGAGACGGTCTGCTGCTGGCGGCGGATTACTACAGCGCACGGGCCGAAAAATACAAGGTTCTGGGAGAGCTTTGGCAAAGCCCCCATGCCTTTTGCGTGACAGGATACATCCCCGCGGAAAACGCGCCTGCCCTTCAGAAGGAGTTGGAATCTTCTTTTTCCGCCTATGTCCTGTTATCCGACCCGGATCCGGACGAAGAAACCCCCGTCAAGCTGAAAAACGGCTTCTTCACTGCTCCTATGGAATCGGTGGTGGCAGGATACAGCCTTCCCGGAAAACATGAGGTGGACCCATCTTCCGTCATGGCATTTTTCTACTATGTGCTTTTCGGAATGATGCTCTCCGATGCAGCCTACGGTCTTTTGATCGTCCTGGGATGCGGCGGGGCTTTGGCCAAATTTAAACACATGGAAGAAGGAATGCGCAAATCCTTGCGGATGTTCTTCTTCTGTGGCATTTCTACCATGTTCTGGGGCGTTCTGTTTGGCAGCTATTTCGGCGATTGCATCTCCGTGATCTCCCGAACTTTCTTCCATACCGAAATCACCGTCCCTGCCCTCTGGTTTGAACCTTTGGACGACCCCATGCGGCTCCTGCTTTTCTCCTTCGCCGTGGGGATTGCCCATCTGTTTACCGGCTTGGGGGTACAACTCTATCAGCTGCTCCGGCAAAAGAAATTTACCGATGCCCTCTACGATGTGGTCTTTTGGTATCTGCTGGTGGGCGGCCTCATTGTCCTTCTGCTTTCAACGGAAATGTTCTGTTCCATGGTGAGCCTCCCCTTCCGGTTCCCGGGCATCGTGGGTTCCGTGGCCGCAGTACTGGCCGGCATCGGCGCGGTGGGCATTGTCTGTACCGCCGGGAGAGAATCCCGCAGCCCTGTGAAAAGGCTTTTGAAAGGCCTCTATGGTCTCTACAACATTTCCGGATATCTCAGCGATATTCTGTCCTACTCCCGTCTTTTGGCCCTGGGTCTGGCCACCGGCGTCATAGCCAGTGTGTTTAACCAGATGGGCAGTATGCTGGGAGACGGTGTGGTGGGCGCCATCTTCTTCGCGGTGGTCTTCGTGATCGGCCACGGAATGAATTTGGCCATCAACGTATTGGGCGCCTATGTTCATACCAACCGCTTGCAATACGTGGAATTCTTCGGCAAGTTCTATGAGGGTGGCGGCCGGGCCTTCCAGCCCTTTGCCACTCATACCCGACACTATCAGATCAAGGAGGAAAAATGACATGAACGCTTTTGATTGGGATACTTTGGGAATCGTCTTTGCACTGGCCGGCGCTGTTCTGGCCGCTTTGATGGGTGGCATTGGCTCCGCCATCGGTGTAGGCATGGCAGGTCAGGCTGCCGCCGGTGTGGTCACCGAAGACCCCGGCAAGTTCGGTAAAGTGCTGGTTCTGCAGCTGCTTCCCGGCACCCAGGGCATCTACGGTTTGCTCATCGGCTTTATCACTCTCACCCAGATCGGCATTCTGGGCGGCAGCTCCGATATCAGCTTGGCCAAAGGCCTGCTGTATCTGGCTGCCTGCCTCCCCATGGCGATTGTGGGCCTGATCTCCGCCAAATGGCAGGCAAAAGCTTCTGTCTCCAGCATCTCGCTGGTGGCCAAAAAACCTGACCAGTTCGGCAAGGCCATGATCTTTCCCGCCATGGTGGAAACTTATGCAGTGCTTGCTCTGCTGATCTCTATCCTGTCCATCTTCAGCATCGGCGGGTTGAACCTTTGATGGCCCGGCCATCTCCGGAAAAGGAGGGGAATCCATGACGGGACTAGAGACCATCTTAAAACAAATTGAATCCGACGCCCAAGCTCAGGCGGAGGAAATCCTTTCGGAAGCCAAGGCCCAGGCAAACACCACCTTGGAAGCCGCCAAACTGGAAGGGGAACGCCGTTCCAAGGAAATTATGGATCAGGCCCAGCGCAGGGCAGATTCCATCCGAGCACGGGCGGAATCCGCTGCCCTTTTGGTAAAGCGAGATCAGATTTTACAGTGCAAACAACAGCTGATTCGGACGGCCCTGCGCCAGGTGTGCAACGCCTTGGAAACAGCGCCGGAAGAACAGTATTTTCAAATCCTGTTGGGGATGGCAGAACGGTTCGCCCAGCCGGGAGACGGACAGATGTTTCTGAACGCCTTCGACCTGAACCGGCTTCCCCCAGATTTTGAAGCGAACTTGGATCGGGTTTCCCCTTCCGGGAAAATTACCCTTTCCAAAACACCCCGAGAAATTGAAAGCGGTTTTCTGCTGGTGTACGGCGATGTGGATATCAACTGCACCTTCTCCGCACTCTTTGAAGGCGCCATGGATCAGCTCCGTGACGTCGCCGGGGAGATCTTATTCGCCCAGGTGTAGTCGGGCGGGAAAGGAGACGCCACATGGGTGAGTATATCTACGCGGTGGCCCGGGTTCGGTCCCGGGAAGTGTCCCTGCTGGGCAAAGGGGATCTGGACCGCTTGATGTCCTGCGTGGACGAGGAGGAATGCCTTCAAGTGCTGCGGGATAAGGGCTGGGCTCAAGACGCCGAGTCTGCCGAGGAACTTCTGGCTGCGGAGGAAGAAAAAACCTGGGCTTTCTTGGGAGAATTAACCCAGGAAACCGCCCCCTTTGCCCCCCTACTGCTACCGGTGGACGGCAACAACCTGAAAGCCGCCCTCAAGTGTGTGGCCACAGACACAAAGCCCTTAGGGGTATTTCTTCCCGGAGGCAATCTGGATCCGGAAGAACTTCTGGCCAGGGCTCGAGAACGAGACTTCTCCTCCCTGCCTTCCCCTTGGGATCAGGCTGCTGCCCGAGCAAAACAGATTCTCCTGCAAACAGGAGATGGCCAGCTCTGCGATGTGATCGTAGACCGGGCTTGCCTGGAAGAAATTCTCCGTCAGGGGAAAGAAAGCGGTTTAGGGGTTTTGGAACGGTACGGGGAATGGTTGGTTGCAACCGCCAACATACAGGTGGCCGTTCGGGCAAGCCGGTCCCACAAAAACCGGGAGTTTTACCAGATGGCCCTTGCCCCCTGCTCCACTTTGGAGGTGGAGGGACTGACCGAGGCCGCTCTGCGAGGGCCTGAGGAATTGTGCGGCTACCTCTCCTCTACCCCCTACGGGGATGGGGCAAAGCTGCTGCAATCCTCTGCTTCCGCCTTTGAAAAATGGCGGGATGACCAGATCATGAGTTTGGTCCAAAACGAAAAATACGAATCCCTGACTGCCGGCCCCCTCTTCGCTTACGCGGTGGCACGGCGTCGGGAAATCGATACGGTGCGGATTATCCTCTCGGGCAAAAGGAATGGCCTGGATGGAAAATTGCTCCGGGAAAGGTTGAGGGAGACCTATGTATAAAATCGGCGTAATCGGCGACCGGGACAGTGTCTATGGCTTCGGTGCTCTGGGACTGGAAGTGTTCCCTGCAGAGGATCCGGAAACCGGCGCACGCCTTTTGCGGCGGCTGTCCGAAGAAGGCTACGCCGTCCTCTATGTGACAGAGGCTCTTTGCGCCGGCATGGAGGAAGAATTGGAACGGCTTCGGGAACTTCCTCTTCCAGCGGTTGTACCTATCCCGGGCATCACCGGCAATACCGGCTTGGGCATGGCCCAGGTCAAACGTTCTGTGGAGCAGGCCGTGGGCTCCGATATTCTGGGCGACCAGGAATAAACGGCACGCAATCCTGAAAGAAACGGGTGAATCATAGAATGAGTAAAGGCACCATTAAAAAAGTGGCCGGGCCCCTGGTCATCGCCAAGGGCATGCGGGATGCCAACATGTTCGACGTGGTCCGGGTGAGCAGCCAACGGCTCATCGGGGAGATCATCGAGATTCATGGAGACGAAGCGTCTATCCAGGTCTACGAGGAAACCTCCGGCTTGGGTCCCGGCGCCCCTGTGGAATCCACCGGGGAACCTATGAGCGTGGAACTGGGTCCCGGTTTGATCAGCAGTATCTACGACGGCATCCAACGGCCTTTGGACGACATCATGAAAATCTCGGGCAATAACCTGGCTCGTGGCGTGGAAGTGCCTTCTTTAAAACGGGACATCCAGTGGGAATTTGTCCCCACCATGAGCATCGGGGACGAGGTAACCGGCGGCGATGTGCTGGGGACCGTCCAGGAGACGGAAGTGGTCTCCCATAAGATCATGGTTCCTCCAGGCCTTGTAGGTAAATTGAAGGATATCCAGGGGGGAACACATACCGTCACCGAAACCGTGGCCATTGTGGAAACTCCGGACGGAAAAGAAGTTCCTTTGAGCCTGATGCAACGGTGGCCTGTACGCCGGGGACGTCCCTATCAAAAAAAGCTTTCCCCCAACATGCCCTTGGTCACCGGTCAGCGAGTGATCGACACTTTCTTCCCCATTGCAAAAGGCGGCGTGGCTGCTGTGCCCGGCCCCTTCGGCAGCGGAAAAACCGTGGTCCAGCACCAGCTGGCGAAATGGGCGGAAGCGGATATTGTGGTGTATATCGGCTGCGGTGAACGGGGGAACGAAATGACCGACGTACTCAACGAGTTCCCGGAATTGACCGACCCCAAAACCGGCAAATCCCTGATGCAGCGGACGGTGCTCATCGCCAACACCTCCGATATGCCTGTGGCTGCCCGGGAAGCTTCTATCTACACGGGAATCACCATTGCCGAGTACTTCCGGGATATGGGATACTCTGTAGCTCTGATGGCAGACTCCACCTCTCGTTGGGCAGAAGCTCTGCGAGAAATGTCCGGCCGTCTGGAGGAAATGCCCGGTGAGGAAGGTTACCCTGCTTACCTGGGAAGCCGGCTGGCCCAATTCTACGAACGGGCAGGCCGAGTGGTCACCTTGGGAAAAGAAGAAAAGGAAGGCGCTTTGTCTGTGATCGGGGCTGTGTCCCCTCCCGGCGGCGACATTTCCGAGCCTGTCTCCCAGGCGACCCTGCGCATCGTAAAAGTATTCTGGGGACTGGATTCTTCCCTGGCTTACAAGCGTCACTTCCCTGCCGTCAACTGGCTGACCAGCTACTCCCTTTATCTGGACACCATGGAACCCTGGTTTGCGGACCATGTGGCAGAAGACTGGGTAGAATTGCGGGCAAAATTGATGAGTCTGCTCCAGGATGAGGCGGAACTGGACGAAATCGTTCAGCTGGTGGGTATGGATGCCCTGTCCGCTCCCGACCGGCTGAAGTTGGAAGCTGCCCGGTCCATCCGGGAAGACTTCCTCCATCAAAATGCTTTTGACGAGGTGGACACCTACACCTCTCTGGAAAAACAGCACGCCATGATGAAGCTGATCCTCAGCTATTACGAAAAGAGCCAGGCAGCTTTGCAGGAGGGCGTGGAAATCGGCACCTTGATCGCCCTTCCCGTTCGGGAGCAGATCGGTCGGTTCAAGTATACCCAACCCGATCAGGTGCAGCAGCGCTTTAGCGAGATCCTGACCCAGATGGATCGGGAACTGACTGAAGCCAAGGAAGCAAAGGAGGACGCGTGATGCCAAAAGAATATCGTACCATACAGGAAGTGGCCGGCCCTCTGATGCTGGTAAAAGACGTGGAAAATGTGGCCTATGACGAGCTGGGCGAGATCGAGCTCTTCAACGGGGAAAAACACCGGTGCAAGGTGCTGGAGATCAACGAGGGCAATGCCTTGGTCCAGCTCTTTGAAAGCTCCACAGGTATCAACCTGGAAAGCAGTAAGGTCCGGTTTTTGGGCAGAAGCATGGAACTGGGTGTCAGCGAAGATATGCTGGGCCGAGTGTTTGACGGTTTGGGCCGTCCGATGGACGGTGGACCGGATATTCTCCCGGACCGCCGGGCCGATATCAATGGTCTGCCCATGAACCCAGCCGCCCGAAACTATCCCCAGGAATTCATTCAGACTGGCGTCTCTGCCATTGACGGCCTGAATACCCTGGTTCGGGGACAAAAGCTCCCCATCTTCTCCGCCAGCGGTCTTCCCCATGCCCAACTGGCGGCCCAGATCGCCCGGCAAGCAAAAGTGCGGGGCACAGAAGAGCCCTTCGTGGTGGTATTCGCTGCTATGGGCATCACTTTTGAGGAATCGGATTTTTTTGTTAAAAGCTTCCAGGAAACCGGCGCTATCGATCGGACTGTGCTGTTTATCAACCTGGCAAACGACCCTGCGGTCGAACGGATCGCCACCCCTCGGATGGCCCTTACCGCGGCAGAATACTTGGCCTTTGAGAAAGACATGCACGTTTTGGTCATCTTGACCGATATCACCAACTACGCCGACGCCCTTCGGGAGGTCTCCGCCGCCCGGAAAGAGGTGCCTGGCCGCCGGGGCTATCCCGGCTATATGTACACGGACCTTGCCTCCCTCTATGAACGGGCAGGCCGCCAGAAGGGCAAGTCAGGATCCATCACCTTGATCCCCATTTTGACCATGCCT
The DNA here is from genome assembly GCA_900543305.1 of uncultured Oscillospiraceae bacterium. GTDB lineage: Bacteria > Bacillota > Clostridia > Oscillospirales > Acutalibacteraceae > Acutalibacter. The sequence continues at coordinate 1,465 of UQQZ01000066.1, read as the reverse complement.
GAAGATGACAAGACCCACCCTATCCCCGACCTGACCGGATACATTACGGAGGGACAGATTATTCTCAGCCGGGAACTGTATCGGAAAAATATCACGCCTCCCATCGATGTGCTGCCTTCTTTGTCCCGTCTGAAAGACAAGGGCATCGGTGAGGGCAAAACAAGAGCGGACCACGCCAGCACTATGAACCAGCTTTTCGCGGCCTATGCCCGAGGGAAAGAAGCTAAGGAACTGATGGTGGTATTGGGCGAAGCCGCCTTGACCGACATTGACAAACTATACGCCAAATTTGCCGACGCGTTTGAGCGGGAATATGTTTCCCAAGGCTATTATACCGACCGCTCCATTGAGGAAACGTTGGACCTGGGCTGGAAACTTCTCTCCCTGCTGCCTCGCAGCGAACTCAAACGGATCAGCGATTCGGTACTGGATCAGTACTACGGAAAGGTGGAATGACCTGTGGCCGAGCGTTTACAGGTGAACCCCACCCGAATGGAGCTGACCAGGCTGAAAAAGAAACTGGCCACCGCTACCCGAGGCCATAAACTTCTGAAGGACAAACGGGACGAATTGATGCGTCAGTTTCTGGACAGAGTCCGGGAAAACCGCCGCCTTCGCCGCCAGGTGGAAGAGGGAATCCGCCGGGCCAACGGAAACTTTATGCTGGCTCGGGCAGGAATGCAGGATGCGGTTTTGAATACCGCCCTTTTGGCCCCCAAACAACGGGTCAGCCTGGAATGCGAAACGGAAAATGTGATGAGCGTGGAAGTGCCCAAATTCTCCTTCCACACCCGCACCCCTGAAGAGGGCGACATGTTTTCCTATGGGTTCGCCTTTACTTCCAGTGATTTGGACGATGCCATCCGTTCTTTAGCAGATGTATTTCCCGCCATGCTCCAGCTGGCGGAAAGCGAAAAAGCCTGTCAGTTAATGGCCTCTGAAATCGAAAAAACCAGGCGCCGGGTCAATGCCTTGGAGCATGTGATGATCCCCCAGCTTCAGGAAACCATCAAGTATATCACCATGAAACTGGACGAAAACGAGCGCTCCACTCAGATCCGCCTGATGAAGGTCAAGGACATGATGCTGGCTCAAGCCCATGGGTACGAACAATTTTAACTGGTTGCAGAGCCGCCGTTCCCTGGCGGCGCTTTTTCCAGACAAAACAAAGTCTTTGTTAGTATTGGCCCTAGTGGGGCCAGTTAAAGGAGGGAATCGTATGTTGGACATCCTTCGTTATTTGGAAATCCCCTTGCCGGAGGACATTGAAAAAGCCAAGTGGTGCGGGGATCTGGACCGGGCCCAACGACTGATCCAGAAACGTCTCGAAAGCGGAAAACTGCCTTTCTCCGTAGAAAAACGCCTGGAGGTGGAACGGGAAATTTTGAAGCGTCTGCCCCAGGACTATATTTACAGCGAAGAACAGGGGTTCGCCATCCTTCAGGAACATATCCCCGATATTACC
>UQQZ01000065.1 GCA_900543305.1 uncultured Oscillospiraceae bacterium | reverse complement strand
CTTCCCCCCAGCAGAGGGCCGTAGTGGTTGCCCAGCCGTTTCCGGCCCCAGCTGGTCAGATGTTTCAGGGGCTTGGACAGAGACAGGGGATAGAAAAGGTAGTCCTTAAACCAGGCGCCCAGGGTGATGTGCCAGCGCTTCCAGAATTCGGAGATGGATTTGGAAAAGAAAGGCCGCTGGAAATTTTCCGGCAGGGAGATTCCGAAGAGCTGGCCGCTGCCCAGAACCACATCCATAGTTCCGGAGAAGTCCATGTACAGCTGGAAGGTATACCCTACCGCCGCCAGAGCAATGACAAACCCGTCATAGCGGTTATAGTGGCCGAAGACATTTTGAATCAGCAGGTTCAGCCGGTCAGCCACCACCATTTTCTTCACCATGCCCCAGAGGATTCGCTGGCCTCCCAGCAGCAAGTTTTCATAGCGGAGCTTGGGGACCTCCCACAGAGTCTGGGCGGTCTGGGAATACCGGCAGATGGGTCCCTCCATGATCTGGGGGAAAAAGCTCATGAACAAGGCCAGACGCAGCAGGTTCCTGTCCCCGGGAATCACCCGGCGGTACACGTCAAAGAGGTAACCCATGGCCTGTAAAGTGTAGAAGGAGATCCCGATGGGCAGCACAAAGGAGGGAACCGGCAGGGCCAAAGGAAGTCCCAGCCATCCCAGGAGGGAGTTGGCATTGACCGCGAAGAAGGGGGTGTACTTGAGTCCCAGAAGGATCCCCAGGTGAAACAGGGCGGCGAATCCCATCACCAGCCGCTGCCGCCGGAGATACTGGGCTTTTAAGGTTTTGCGCTGTTCCTTAGGGACTTCCAGCCGCCGGGCATCCCCCTCCTTTTGGAGGGCGGACAACCACAGTCCCACATGGTGGATGGAAAGGGTGGACAACAACAGGAAAAGGATCAGTTTTCCGCTGACTGCCAGGAAAAAGGCATAGTTAAAGACGAGCAGGGCGATTCTGCGGAGTCTTTGAGGGAGGATGCCATAAAACCCCACGGAAAGGGGCAGCAGTACCAACAGGTACGCCAGGGAGTAATACGAGGAGATGGTCACCCATTATGCCTCCTCTCCCAGGCGAAGAATCATGGCCCAGATCTGCGCCGCGGAGTTGAAGTTGGAGGGGGTGATTTCCACGGCGGGAATGGTGATATCGAAGGCGTCTTCCAATTCCGCCACCAGGGCCAGGATCGAAAGGGAATCCAGCAGGTAGCCGTCCACCAAGTCGGTGCAGGTGGCGTAGTCGATGTCGGGCTGAATCTCTTCCAAAATTTCCAATAAACGTTCCATAGGAGCAGCTCCTTTCAATAACAAGGTGAGTTGAGCAGATCGATTTCCAGAGGGCGTCGGAGGGTGTGAAGCTGCCCCTGAGCGTCCAGAAGGGCCACTTGGGGAAGGTCCCGGCTCAAAAATAGGGAAATGCCTTCCGTCATGGAGTAAGCCCCCGCGTTGTGAAAGGCCAGCAGATCCCCCGGCTTCAGGGAAGGGAGGGGCACCTGCTTGGCCAGCAGGTCGTGGATGGTACACAGGGAACCGCACAGGTTCCACAGCTGGACCTGATCCGAGTCCCGAGGACCCAGCAGCTCCAGAGGAGGGCGGCGCATGCCCATGGATTGGCCGTAGTACACCAGGTGGTGAATGCCCCCGTCCAGAATGGCGTAGTTGCCGGTGGCGTTGGACTTCACATCTACCACTCGGGTCACATAGGTGCCGCAGGAAGCGGCGATGCTTCGGCCCAGTTCCAGAATTTTGGGACCATGGTAAGCCATGTGCTCCAGCAGGGACGAAACCTCCTCCAGAAAGGCGGGTTCGTCGAAATCATCTTCGGGAAAATAGGCCACGGGCAGCCCGGGGCCCAGTTCCAGTTCCCCGGGCAGGAAACCCAGGCGTTTCTCCCAATCCTGAAATAGGGCGTCCAGCCGGTCCAGCTCCCGTTTCAGACGTTTTAAGGAGGTTTTCTGAGTGCCGGAAAAGTACTGGATTCCCCGCACTTCCACAAAGGGATCGTGGCTGTAACGTTCCAGGATGGTTTCGATTTCTTCGGCGGTCATGCCGAATTGATTGCCGCTGGTGAGCCGGAGCAGAAGGGAAATCTGTTTTTTAGCCGCTACCGCTCCCTGATGCAGCAAGGCAAGCTGGTTGAAAGACTCCACGGTGTACAGGCAGGGAGGTTCCTGCTGGGCGATGAGCCGGGCCATGAGGTCGGGCTCCTTGTAGACCCCGGAAACCACAAATTTTTCCCGGGGCAGTTCCAGGCGCTGGCAGATCCGCAGTTCCCCGGGGGAACAGATTTCCAGCCGGTCTACCAGCCCGGCAAGCTCTCCGGCCAGGAAGGGATTTGCCTTCACCGCATAGCAGAGGCTTACGGAAGGGGGAAGGGACGTCCGGAGGTACTCCACCCGGCGTCGCAAAGTTTCCCCGTCAAAAAGGTAGAAGGGGGTGGAACAGGATTCCACAATCTCCAGGAGGCGTTCCTCCGTCATATAGGTCACTCCTTTTTCAAAAAATATCAGCCTGGGGCGAAACGATTTTCCGCCGGGCAGGACTGAGCATTATACTGGATTCCGAGGTATTCCGGCATCCTGAGGGCCTGTGGGGGGATGGGGATTTTCTTCCCCCAGAAGTTTGGCCCGGTCAATTTTTCCATTTTTCGTCAGAGGGAACCGGTCCACTTGGCAAAGAGAGCCGGGAACCATGTACAGAGGCAGAACGGCCCGGAGGGTTTTGCGGATCTCCTGGGGAGAGAGGTTTCCCGTGTAAAAGCCCAAGAGCTTGTTCTTCTGCCGATGAAAGACACAGCAGCACCGGTCCACCCCGGGCAGCTTGGCCACCGCCCGTTGGATCTCTTCCAATTCGATCCGGTGTCCCATATATTTGATCTGAAAATCTTTCCTGCCCCGGAAATACAGTTCTCCCTCCTCCCCGAAGCTGGCCAGATCCCCGGTCCGGTAGATCCGGTCGGGCAAAAGATCGTTGAGGGGGTTTTGGACAAACCGGGCGGCGGTCTGTTCTGGGGCCCGGTAATATCCCAGGGCCAGGGAGCTTCCCCGAACGCAAAGTTCTCCTAAGAGACCCGGTTCCGTCACCGGCCTGTCCTGGTCGTCCAAAAGAAATACCTGCCGGTTGGGAAAGGTCTTGCCGATGGGAATTTCTTCGGGGTAATCCTTTTGGGGATCCAGCCTGTAGTAGGTGCAGTTGCAGGTGATCTCCGTAGGACCATACAGGTTGACAAATTCCGCCTGGGGCAAATGGGACCGCCAATGTTCCAGGTGCTTGAGAGGCATTTCCTCTCCGCTGAACATGACCCGCCGAAGCGTTTGGGGCTGCCGGTAGTCCAGTCCGTGGAAGGTGCTGACCAGACACAGGGCGGACACCGCCCAGATCAGAACGGTTACCTGCCGGTGACAGAGCCAGTCTACCAATTCCCGGGGCCGGGAGAAAAGTTCCTTGGGCAGAATGGAAAGAGTAGCCCCTGCTTTCAGAGAGGCGTAAATGTCCTTGACGGACACGTCGAAGTCAAAGGGAGCCTGGTTGCCCACCTTGTCCTCAGGTGTCAGGGGAAACAGGTGGGAAAAGGTGTCAATAAAGTCCAGAACGCAGCGGTGACTGACCACCACCCCTTTGGGAACCCCTGTGGAACCGGAGGTGAAAATGGCGTACAGGGGGTCTGTGTCGATGCTCTGGTCACGAATCCGGTTCAGCATTTCCCAGTGAGGTTCCCCTTGGGAAAGCTCCTCCACCAGCAGCAAGGAGTCCCGGGGAAACAGTTCCAAGGCCTGCTGCCAATGGTCCCGGTCGGTGAGAACCCAGGATGGCTCAAGCACTTGGTGGATTTGAGAAATCCGAGCCGGGGGAAGCTGGGGGTTGATCAGGGTGTAGAAACCGCCTCCGTAGACGGTGCCCAAAAACCCCGTAAGGGCAGGGATACTCTTGTCCATAAAAACGGCCACAGGCGACCCGGGGGCCAGACGGTCTCCCAGGGCGGAGCCTACCCGCAGGCACCGGTCCAGCAGCTGGCTGTAAGTAATGGAACCTTGGGCGTCTTCCACGGCAAGTTTGTCTGGGAAGGCGGCCGCGCTTTGTTCCAGATATTCCAATACATTGTTCATAGGCTGCCCCCTTTCGGGAATCTTCCGGTGGGGCAACCTGAGTGCCCCTAGGGTGTAGGATTCCGGTCCGGATCGGCGGCTGCAGGAAAATGCAGGGTGACCCGGAATAGGGAATCGGTATGTTCCACGGTGCTGAAACCGTGCATTTTTTCCATCATGGTTTGGACGCTGGAAAGGCCGATGCAGGTGCTTTCCGTTTTTTGGGCGTCCCTGTCGGGAGCGTTTTCAAAGGCAACCAACACTTCCTCCCCCTGTTCCCAAGCCCGAATGGCCACGGGAGGGTCCGATTTTGCGTACTTGGTAATGTTGGAGGTCACATTGTCGGTGATTCGCCGGAGGAAGGGGCTGTGGACTGCCACCCGGCTGTTTCCCAGTTGAAAGTGGGTTTCACAGGGAAATCCGCACCGTTTCAGATGGAATACGGCCTCTTCCAGGCAGGGGATCAGCACGTCTTTGGCGGGAGCGGGCACTTCCAGTTCCACAGCGTGTCCCCGAGCGGCCAGAGAGTACTCCAGGATATTTTCCGAAAGCTGCTTGATCTGATGGGCTTTGGCGTCGATCTTGTTCAGATAACTTAAAAACTGCTCCTCTCCCTGATACTTGTGGTACCGGAGGATTTCCGTGTAAAGCAGCAGGGTGGTGAGAGGGGTCCGCAGGTCGTGGGACATTTCGGAGATCAAGGTCTGGTTGGCCGCGTAGGTCCAGGCAGTCTGGTCCTGTTGGGTGCGCAGAGCAATGCGCATGGCGTCCAAGCTTTCGGCCAGGGAGGTCAGATCGTTTTTTCCGGCGATGGTGATGGGGGTGTTCAGATCCCCGGCCTCCATGGCCTGGATTTCCCCTTTCAGCTGGCGGATATACCGGACAATCCCCTGGCAGCTGATCAGAAACACCACCAGGAACAACAGGGTGCAGAAGATCACCTCTCCGATGGTGGCGTAGGTGAAGATCCGGAAGATGTCGTCGCAGTAGAGCAGCACTTCCGCGCTGCCGTCGGCGAATTCCACCACATAGTAGGAAACCCAGTCGTAATAGGGCACTTCCTGGTCGTTTTCTTCAATGGCCTGACTCTGGGGGGCATAGGAGGAGTAGACCAGCACGTTGGACCGGTAGATCTCCATGAGAATCAAGGGCTTCCCTCGGGTCCAGGCGGAAATGGCCTGGGTGTCTCCCACGGTCAGCTGATTGTCCGTGACATATTCCTGAAAGTCGATAATGCGCTGTTCCGTGGTGTGCTCCTCGAAATCGGAATTGATAAAATAGTGATTCAAGGTGGCGGCGATACCCCAGTGCAGAGTGAAAAACAGCAGCACACAGAATGCCCCGGAAGAAAGCAGCAGCAGGAAAAATTGGGCGGAGATGCTGTAGCGCTTATTGTTTGGATTCATAGCCAGCCTCCCAACCAAACCGGTATCCCTTGCCCCAAACGGTTTTGATGTAGGTGGGGTGTTGGGGATCGGTTTCCAATTTCAGCCGCAGTTTCCGGATGTGGACCATCACGGTGCCGTTGGAAATGGGGAAATAAGGCTCCTGCCAGATGCTCTCGTAAATCCGCTGGGCGGAAAATATCTGTTGGGGTTTCTGCATCAGCAGCCGGAGAATCTGGTACTCGATTTCCGTCAGGTCTTTTTCCTCGTCTCCCACCCAGACCTGGTTGTGGTCAAGGGCCAGGGTGACCCCGCAGCAGGAAAGGGTATTTTGATCATAGGTGGTGCCGGGCTGGCCCTTGCCCTGGTAGACGCAGTACCGCCGCAGCAGGGCCTTGACCCGGGCACTGAGCTCCGCAAAGGAAAAGGGCTTTGTAAGGTAGTCGTCTCCGCCGGCGGTCAAGCCGATGAGCTTGTCGGACTCCTGGGCTTTGGCGGTGAGGAACAGGATGGGGATGGTGGAGGTTTTGCGGATCTCCTCGCAGACCCGCAGCCCTGACATCCCCGGCATCATCACGTCCAGAATGACCAAATCGATCTGGTCGTTCATCATGCGCAGGGCGGTGGGGCCGTCGGGGGCCTCCAGGATGGAGTAGTTTTCTCCGGAAAGCAGAATCCGGATGCCTTCCCGGATTTCCGCTTCATCTTCCACCAGTAAAATCGTTTGTTTTTCCACAGTGCTTCTCTCCTTTCGGGGGAATCGGGGGAAAAAGAGTGCGCGTCCTGCCTGAAACAGGAAAACGCCTTTCGCTCAGGTGCTGGGAGCACAGGCGCGAAAGGCGTTTGCAAAGGGGATAAGGAGAGAACTGGGGAAAGTAAGACCATCAGTTACCTTTGCTGGAGGAAGTCGTTCCACTGTTCGCAGCCTGATTCGCGTCCTCTTTTTCGTTGGCGCTGCTCTGCTTGGAAGAGCTGGAAGTGCTGGAGCTCTTCTTGGTAGAGCTATTTTTCTTGGTAGAGCTGTTTTTCTTAGTGGAGCTGTTCTTCTTGGAAGAGGCCTTTTTCTTGGAAGAAGCCTTTTTCTTAGAAGATTTCTTTTGAGTGGAGCCCTTTTTCTTGGAGGAGCTGTCCTTGGTGGAGGAGCTTTCCTTTTTGGAGGAATCCTCCGTCTTGCTGGAAGTATCCGTTTTTCCGGACTGTGTCTTGTCGGAAACGGATTGGCTCTGCTTGGTTTGAGGAACCTGAGTTTTGCCGGCTTTTTGATTGCCGCATCCGGTCAGCAGGGAGGTGGAGACCAGCAAGGCCATCAGAAGGGCGCCTACACGGATTTTGGTATTCTTCTTGTTTTGCACTGTCATGAGGAAACACATCCTTTACCTGAAATAGATTTGTCTGTGGAGTCGTATCTCTCACTGACAGGGCCTATTGTAACAGGCAATTCTTAAAATCCACCCCCGTAGAGTGCTTAACAAGTTTTAAAGAATCTTAAAAAACCTTAAGGGACAGTCAGCTTCCCTTACAAGGCTATTGTACCGAGGAAACCCAGCCGGGTCAAGGCGCCAGCAGTGAGAAGATTTCCCGGTACTCTTGGGCAAAGGCGCTGCCCCGCTGCCAGAGGAACGTAAAGTCGTGGAAGATGGAGCAGTCCTTTAGGGGAATTTCCTCTAAAAGCCCTTTTTCCAAGGGCTCTCGGACCACCGGTTCATAGAAAAAGGAAATGCCCACCCCTGCCATGACCAGGTTTTTGATCAGGTTCAGATTGCCCAGTTCGGTGACGCGGGAGAAGCTGTCTACGGACAGGTTGCGGCTTTCCAGGGCGCGTTCCAGCACATTCCGTGTGCCTGAACCCGGTTCCCGCACCAAAAGCCGTTCTCCCACCAAATCTTCCATCTTTTCCACGGGCCGGGAAAAGGAGTAGCCCGGGGCCGCTACGGGGATAAACCGGTGAGTGGAATAGACCAGGCTGTCGTACGCTTGCCGGTCAAAATTTCCCTCCACAATGGCAAAATCGATGTCGCCCCGGTCCAGCAGGGAGAGAAGTTCCTGGGTGTTGGCGGTGAGCATCCGCAGGGGCAGGTCAGGTTTCTGGGAGAGAAGTCTCTGCAAGGGAAGAGCCATGCTGTATTCTCCAATGGTCAAAGTGGCGCCGAAGTGGAGAGGGCGATGCTGAATCTGGTCCAAGGCCTCCCTGAGCCGAAGGGCGTCGTGGCGGACGGTGGCGGCAATGCGGCGGAACAGTTTCCCGCTGTCCGTCAGGTACAGCTGATGGCCCTGGTAGCAAAAGAACTTGGTCCCATACTGCTCTTCCAAAGCGTGAATGTGCTGGGACACGGCGGGCTGGGTGATGTGAAGTGCCTGAGCGGCCCGGGTAAAGTTCATGGTTTCACAAACGGTCAAAAAGGTCTCCACGCGAAGATCCAGCATGGGGAGATCGCCTCCTACAAAAGAATGGTGGGAACGGGGCTGTGGGGCTCCTGAAAGTTTTGTCTTCTGTGTCGATTATAAGCCAGATTTATCGAAAAATAAAGAAAGATAATTTTACACAATGAAGAAAAGGGAGTATAGTAAGACAGCAAACCAAGGATTTCCAAATGAGGGGAAAGGTTCCACATGGCATTCGTGAAAAAAATCGGTCCGGGCTTGGCACTCTGTTTGGTGCTGGCCATTCCCAGCTGGCTGTTGGGCAGAATATTCCCGGTCATTGGCGGCCCTGTGTTCGCCATTTTGTTGGGCATGGCCGTTGCCCTGTTTTACAAGAAGAAAGAGCGTACCCAGGCAGGGATCGCCTTTACTTCCAAGAAAATTCTTCAGTACGCGGTGATTCTCCTGGGATTTGGCTTGAACCTTTCCCAGATCGCCCAGGTGGGGGCCCAGTCTTTGCCCATTATCCTGTCCACCATTTCCACGTCCCTGATTGTCAGCTTTGTGTTGTGGAAGGTGATGAAAATGCCCGGCAACACCGCCACTCTGATCGGTGTGGGATCCTCCATCTGCGGCGGGTCGGCCATTGCGGCTACGGCGCCGGTGGTGGAAGCCGACGATGAGGAAATTGCCCAGTCCATCTCGGTGATTTTCCTGTTCAACATTGCAGCCGCTTTGATCTTCCCCACCCTGGGGGGCATGTTGGGACTGTCGAATCAGGGATTCGGGTTGTTTGCCGGCACCGCAGTCAACGATACCTCTTCCGTGACGGCCGCCGCCTCTGCTTGGGATGGAATCCATCCCGGCGCCAATACCTTGGATCAGGCCACCATTGTGAAGCTGACCCGAACCCTGGCCATCATTCCCATCACCCTGGTGCTGGCCCTGTGGCGTACTGCCAAGGCCAAACGGGCCGGAGCCAATGGGGAAAGCACTTTCTCCCTGAAAAAGGTGTTTCCTTTCTTTATCCTGTTCTTCGTGCTGGCTTCTGTCATCACCACCGTGGCCACCTCTTTTGGAGTGCCCGGATCTGCCTTCCAGCCCTTTAAGGAGCTTTCCAAGTTCTTTATCATCATGGCCATGGGGGCTATCGGCCTGAACACCAATCTGGTGAAGCTGGTGCGCACCGGCGGCAAGCCTATCTTTCTGGGCCTGTGCTGCTGGGTGGCCATTGCCCTGGTAAGTCTTGCCATGCAGCACGTTTTGGGAATCTGGTAATCCACCGTTCCCCTAAAGAAAAAAAGCCCACCCCATTTGGGGAGGGCTGTAAAGATTCCAATGACCGGTTTCCTTTTGTAGCGGCTACAAAGGGGGCCGGTTATTTTATTACATCCACTTGGGCGACTCCGTACCGTTCAAAGAGAGCCAAGGCTTCCGGGGTAATTTCTTCCCCGGCTATGGCCACAGGCACAGCAGGGGGACACCCCACCGTGGGGATGCCGCAGATCCGTCCCAAAGCTTCCCCAGCGGGGAGCAGTTCGTGGGGGTAAAAAAGTGCCTGGCGGATGGAACACACCTGACGTCCCCGGGCCAACGGCAGGCAAGGAGTTTCCCGGGCCGGCGCCGCATTGCTTCCCAGAGCACTCACCACCCGCTCAAAATCCGACCGGGTGTTTTCCGGAGTCACCATCAGCACCAGGAAATCTTCATCGGCGTACTCGCACTCCACCTCTCCCCGGCGCAGACGGTCTGCCAGGGCTTTACCGGAGCTGCCTTGGGGAGCCCGAAGGGTCAGCCGGAGAGGGTCGCTTTTCTCCACCTGCCATCCCGTCTCCTGTACATGGGCTTTCAGGCGATCCAGCCGAGAGACGGTTTCCCTGAGACGATCGGGGTAACCCTCTGCCAAATACCGGTTGCACAGATCCAAAGAACAGAGGGTCAGGTAGGAGGGACTGGTGGAGCCAAAGAGGGCCAGCGCTGTTTTTCCCATTTCTTCCAGGGCCTCCGGAGCCGTCTTGGAAATATGCAGGTAGGCCCCGCCTGTGAGCACAGGCAAGGTTTTGTGGGCAGAGTCACAGCACAAGTCCGCTCCCAGGTCCAGGGGATGAAGGGATGGGCTGAGAAAACGCAGGTAGGCCCCGTGGGCGTTGTCCACCGCCAGTAGAGTTCCGTGACGGTGACATACCCGGGCCAGAGCGGCAATTTCTCCCATGCCTCCCAGGTAGTCCGGAGAGGTCAGATACACCGCCGCCGGGGGAGCGGCCAACCCTTGCAGGGTTTTCTCCAATTGTTCCGGAGAAATGGGACAGCCGCACAAAGAACGGCTCTCCTCCGGCCACAGCCACTCCACTTCCAGGTCCAGCAGAGCGGCAGCAGACACGAAAGCCCGGTGGACGTTCCGGGCGGCCACCACCGTGGGGGAGGTTCCGGCAGGGCGGTTTGTCAAGGCCAGGTACAGCATGGCCCGGATGCAGTGGCTGGAGCCCTCGGTGGAGTAGAAGGTACGCCGGGAGCCGAACAGAGCCGTGGCGTTTTCCTCGCTTTCCCGCAGGATGCCATTCGCTTCAAAGAGGGCGTCGGCTCCCTGGATTTCCGTGATGTCCCAGCGTTCACAGCCCAGAAAGGCTTGTCCCTTGTGACCGGGCATATGGAGGCGGGCAGTACCCGTTTCCCCATATGCCTTTACAAAGTCGTATACCGGGGTGTTCATTGGGCGGTTTCCTTGGCGGCCTTCATCATGATGGCGCACTCAATGCGCTTCCGGAACAGTTCACATCCCGGTTCGTAGATGCCCCGAATAGAGCCGGTGGCATGGAAAGCGTTGGCGGCGCAGCCTCCGGAGCAGTAGAGTTTTGCCCAGCAGTCCTTGCAGTCAGGACGGGCGTAGGCGTTGCAGGAACGGAATTCTTCCCGGAGAGCCGTGTTGGTGACCCCGTTCCAAATGTCTCCCAGCTTGTAGGATTCCTCCCCCACAAACTGATGGCAGGGGTACAGGTCGCCCCAGGGGGTGACCGCCATATATTCGGTGCCGGAGCCGCAGCCGGAGATTCGCTTGTAAATGCAGGGGCCGCCGGTCAGGTCCAGCATATAGTGGTAGAAGGTGATGGGCTTGCCCTCTTTTTCCCGGCGGAGCATGTCCTTGGCCAGGATCTCATACTGCTCCTTGACCACTTCCAGATCCTCGGGGGTCAGGGCGGCAGGATCGTCAGGGGCGCAGACCACCGGCTCCATGCTCAGCTCTGTAAAGCCCAGGTCGTCGGCCATGTGGAACAAATCCTTGGTAAAGTCTGGGTTTGCGTGGGTAAAGGTGCCCCGCATGTAGTAGTTTTTCCCGCCCCGGGCCGCCACCAGTTTCTGGAACTTGGGCACAATCCGGTCGTAACTGCCGTTGCCGGCATAGTCCACCCGGGTCCGGTCGTTGATCTCCTTGCGGCCGTCCAGGGAAAGCACTACGTTGCTCATTTCCCGGTTGGCAAAGTCGATCACGTCGTCGTCGATGAGCATGCCGTTGGTGGTGAGGGTGAACCGGAAATTCTTCCCCCGTTCCTTCTCCACGCTGCGGGCGTACTCCACCAGGCGCTTCACCACGTCCCAGTTCATCAGGGGTTCGCCGCCGAAAAAGTCCACTTCCAGGTTCCGCCGGGTGCCCGAATGGTCCATGAGAAAATCCAAGGCCTGCTTGCCCACTTCAAAGCTCATGAGAGCCCGATCGCCGTGGTACTTTCCCTGGCTGGCAAAGCAGTAGTCGCAGTTCAAGTTGCAGGTGTGGGCCACATGGAGACACAGGGCTTTTACCACGTCTCCGGAGCGCTCCTTAAAGGTCCCGGCCAGATCGGCAAAGGTGTCCGGGGTAAAGAGTTTGCCCCCGTCCTTCAGGCTCTGGACATCGGCAATGCAGTCCCGCAGTTCCTGCTCCGTCACAGCGGATCCGTATTTTTCCATCATGGCCCGTACAATTTCATCGGGGGTATGGGTTTCAAACAGGGCGATGATGTCGTAAGCCACCTCGTCCACCACGTGGATGCTGCCGGAACAGGTGTCCAGCACAATGTTGTATCCATTCAGTTGATATTGATGTACCATAAAGGGTCCTCTCTGACAGAAAAAGTGCCGCCCCGAAAGGCGGCGGCTTTTTAAATCTGGTTTGTTTAGTTTCTTATTTGTCGGCCTTTTCGCACTTCTGGTTGGCAACACCGCAGCTGGTCTTGCAAGCGGACTGGCAGGAAGTCTGGCACTCACCGCAGCCGCCGTTCTTGGCGCTCTCGCACAGATTCCGGGTATCTAAAGTCTTGATTCTTTCCATGACGTCTCTCTCCATTCTTTAAATAATATGAGCAAGCCGGAGCCCCACTGGCAACGGCTATTTTAACAGAATAATTCTAGCATAAGACGCAGGGAAAGTCAAGGGAAGGCCCGCCCCGCAAAAAGTTGGTAGCAAGGGGAAGCGTCGTAAGCGCGCCTCCAGCTATTTTTGCAAAAAGAGCCGGAGCAAATCACATTTTGCTCCCACGTCTGCTGACCGAACAAAAACGCGGTGAAAAAAAGGAAACGCACTTCACTCTGTGAAGTGCGTTTCTTGGGTCCAGCGTCACGCTGGTGGCTGTACTGAACAAAAATGAACCCCCGACCAAAAAACGAGGTCAAAAACCTAGGTTTTGTGCGGGTTTCCAGGATTTCTTCCTTCGGAAAAAGCTCACTGGACAAAAATGAAACCACCTTTTTGATAGTTCTATTGTAGCATGGAACACACAAAAAAGAAAGGCTTTTGCCAACTTACTTTCAAAAAGTATGAGACTTAATCTCATACTCTGCTGCCACATCTTCTTCCACATCGTTTTCCGTAGAATCCACCTGGGGCTGCTGGGTGAGGGTAAAAGTCTCCATCATTTGGATTCGCTGGTTTACTGAGGCGGCGATGACCTCCGCTCGATCCCGGTCCACATATTCTTCCGCCCCGGCAAATACCTCCCGGATGTCCTGATCAATACCCTGGAGCGTGGACAGATCTAGCCAGTCAAAAGAGGTCACCAACCGCAGTTGGTCCTGATGGCTTCTTTTGAAAGGCTTGCAGGTGATATTCCGCCCGGAGCGGATCTGGGCTGTCACTTTGTCGTACCCCAAGGACGAGCCGCTGTCGTAGATGGGTGCAGGACCCAGCCATTCCAGAGTGTCTGGATTTCGGAGCAAACCGAAGTTGTTTAGGTGACGGTCCTCGTTGGCGATGAGATAGTCCAGCACAATCATCTGGTCCAGGGCGTGGGCCATGTTGGGAACCCCCAGGGAATCGCAGCAGTTTCGGTAGTGCTGGTAAACAGAGGTCTGATTCTCTTTCTTCTGAGTCTGCATCACCCGCCAGGCGGGGACCAGCTCCGTGTCCGGAGTGACGAAATCCTCACACACACTGTAGGGAACTCCGTTTTCCCACATTACGGTATAGGGAATATGGCAGATATCCAATCGGTCGGCAATCTTTGTGGCAATCACTTCATTAAAAGGTTGTTGCAGGAAGGGAGGACTGCCAGCTTTGATGAGGCAGCGTTTCCCATCTAGGATCTTCCAGCGTTTTTTGAGGAAGCCATCGGAGGTGTTGTCGGGAGAGCTGAAATCAAAATGATCCTTTTTCGAAGGGGCACCAAACAAGGCATCACCCACATCTTCGGAGAAGGGATTCTCAAAGAAGTTAACATTGTGCCAGGTCAGTTCGCTGCCAGCTGGTTTGATCCAGTAATGGTCGGACAAGCTCAGGCCATAACAGCGGGTGAGAAGCAGTTTCGAGCTGGCTACCCCCAGGGTTTCCAGCGCTTCCCGCAGCCCGGAACGGCTGGCAGGGATGGAACGGTCCTCCCACCACTCGTTGAGGGCGGCCCGGTCAGCTACACCGTGGCGGACAGAAACTCCCACAGGCAGATGCTCCCCATGAAGAAGCACGTCAATCCGTTGAATGCTGCCAGTGGCTTCATCCAAGGTCAAGTCTGCAACAGGAATGTCTTTATGCATCAGAGTGTAGTTCATGGGAATCCCCCCTTTTTCTCTTATTAAGTAGTATACACGATGCGAGGGATGAAATCAACGAAATTACCACCCCATACTAGGCTGGTATGCCTGTTCTTCTTCCTCGTCCTGGGACTCCTCATTGGATGTTTCACCATCCCAGGATTCTTCATCTTCCTGATCATCACCCAATTCGTTATCTTCCTCAGTGTTGGTATCCTCTACTTCTTCACCGTCCGCAAATCCTTCTTCATCTTCCTGCGTTTCTTCCTCCCAGGTTTCCTCGGTCTGGTCATTCTCCGAGGAATCGGCCTGGTCATCGGCCACACTGTCGGTATCTTCCTGGGCTGCGGATTGTTCCTCCAGCTGGGGTTCGGGGCCGTCCTGGCCCTCCTGGGCGGGTAACTGGTCCTGGGTTTCTTCCTCTGCCTGTTCATCGGATTCTTCCTCTTCCTCCTGTCCTTCGGGATGTTCTGCCTGATACTGGGCCTCATCCTGTTCCAGTTCGGCCTCGATCAGGCCGATGACGAACTGCTTCTGGGTCATGTGATTGCGCTCCA
>UQQZ01000064.1 GCA_900543305.1 uncultured Oscillospiraceae bacterium | reverse complement strand
ATGTGTTAGGCACGCCGCCAGCGTTCGTCCTGAGCCAGGATCAAACTCTCTAAAAAATGGTATCTAAAACTCTTTACAGAGCTTCAAATCTTTTTCAGAGCCTTTACTCAGCTCATTTGGAAGTCGCTGACTTCCGTCACAGAATTTATCAGGTTCTGTTTCCTGTTCCTTCTTCGAGTCTTTAAAACTCTCAGAATTCACGGGTCCTTCTTTCGTCTCGTTGTTTAATTTTCAAGGTCCTTTCGCTCTCGATTTTTCTAGGATTTTCGCGGCTTTCCAGCTTCTCAGCTCTCTTTCCGTTTCTTTCCTCTCTCTCGAGCGCTTGACTATCTTACCACATTCGGTTTCGTTTGTCAAGCACTTTTTTCGAGATTTTTTTGAGCTTCTTTTTTCAAGCTTCCCGGTCCAGTGACTGTCACTCGCCTGAGTCGTTTTTCCAGTCCGTTTCACTTTTGTGAGCTCTCTCTCGAGCGCTCAGATATAATACCATATCGATTTCCATTTGTCAACAGGTTTTTTCAAGTTTTTTAAACTTTCTTTCAAACCTCTGATAAATCGCCTTTGTGTCCCTTTCCTGAAGTTCCACTGTACAAGGTGATTTCCCTTATGGTATAATACCTGCATCCGCTTATCCAACCAAACAGGCTCTCGCTTGTTCCTTCCTTTTACAGGAAGTTAACTCGGTTGTGCGGTGTTGTTAATTATACCATGGAATCCGCCAAAAGGTCAATCTTTTTTACAGGCTCTTTTCCATTTCTTTCTTTTTCTACCCCTTCTGGCTGGATTTCCTATTTTCCATACTATATATAGAAAGATGTGATTCCATGCCAATCCGTATCCAAGCAGATTTGCCGGCTATTGAAGTGTTGGAGTCGGAGAACATATTTGTTATGACCCATGAAAGGGCCAACCTCCAGGATATTCGTCCTTTGAAAATCGCCATTTTAAATTTGATGCCCACCAAGATTGAAACGGAAACCCAATTGCTCCGGCTTTTGAGCAACTCTCCTTTGCAGGTAGATGTGGAACTGCTTCACACCGCAACCCATATCAGCAAAAATACCAGCTCTTACCACCTCAACACTTTCTATAAAACCTTTCAGGATGTGAATGACCAGAAGTTTGACGGGATGATTATCACCGGAGCACCAGTGGAGCAGCTTCCCTTTGAAGAGGTGGACTATTGGGATGAAATGTGCCAGATCATGGAATGGAGCAAAAGCAACGTCTATTCTGTGCTGCACATTTGCTGGGGCGCTCAGGCAGGCCTCTATTATCACTACGGGATTCCCAAATATCCTTTGCCCGAAAAACTCAGCGGCATTTACAATCACACTGTGCTCAACCCCTACCATCCCCTGATGCGGGGCTTTGACGACAATTACTTTGCTCCCCATTCCCGCTATACGGAAGTCCGACTGGAAGATGTCAAAAAACATCCTGACTTGATTCCTTTGGCTGTCTCCGATATGGCGGGCCTCCATATTGTCACCAACCGGAACGGCAGACAGATTTTTGTCACCGGCCATGCAGAGTATGACCGGGACACCCTGGCCAAGGAATATTTCCGGGATATCAATAAAGGTCTCAATCCCAAGGTGCCCTATCATTATTTTCCCAATGATGACGACACCAAAACTCCCCCTTTCACCTGGCGGAGCAATGCCCATCTGTTGGTGGCCAATTGGCTCAATTACTATGTGTACCAGCAGACTCCCTACGATTTTATCCAACACGCCCTTTGATCTTTTCTCCGGACGCCCCCAAGGGTCCGGAGTTTCTTTTTGGGAAGAAAAATACGGTTCCGGTTTAGCTTGCTTATTGAAATGCTCGAAAAAACCCGATATAATGAAACGGAAACTTGCCATTGAAAGAGAGGAGCGCACCCATGAAGTATGACGGAATTCTGTTCGACCTTGACGGCACCCTTTGGGATGCCACCGAAGCCATCCAGGTCTCCTGGACCTTGGCCTTGCAAGATGCCCCCGACGTGGAGGCTCCCCCTACCCGGGAACAGCTGGAAAGCGTCATGGGCATGACAGCGGAAAACCTCATGGCGGTCTTGTTTCCCAACCTGACCCCGGAACGTCACATGGAACTTTTTGACCGGTGCTGCCAGGTGGAAAATGATTACCTGCGGGAACATGGAGGCATTCTGTTTCCCGGTCTAGAGGAAACCTTACAGACCCTTTCTCAAAAACTGCCCCTCTTTATTGTGAGCAACTGCAACAAGGAATACATTCCCTGCTTCCTGGACGCCCACCATTTTCACGCCTATTTTAAAGATTGGGAATGCATTGGCCGCACCGGCCTTTCCAAAGGGGAAAACATCCGCCTGGTAGCGCAGCGGAACGGGTTGGCCCATCCCGTCTATGTGGGCGACACCATCTTGGATCAGGAAGCCTCCCAACAGGCAGGGGTACCGTTCCTCCATGCAGCCTACGGTTTTGGCGAAGTGCCTGACGCCCCTCAGATCCGGGAACCCAAAGATCTTCTCCGGTTATTGGAGGAATAAGCTTCTTCTTTCAAAAAAAGAAATGTAAAAGGACGCCTCTTTTCCAGAGACGTCCTTTTTTCGTTGGGAAACGGGTTAGGTATCGAAGGCGGCCCGCATATAGGCCAGCAGCTTTTTCTCCCGACGGCTGACCTGTACTTGGGTCATCCCCAACAGGGCGGCCGTTTCCGTCTGAGTCTTTCCTTGAAAGTATCGGTAAGTGATCAGAAGCCGGTCACGCTCCTCCAAAGTCTGGATGATCTGATACAAAGTGAGCCGTTCTGTCATGCGCTCTTCGGGAGCCTCCACCGGGATCTCCAGCTCTTCTCCTGTCTCTCCTCCAGTGAGTGACATAGGAGTTTGACTCACTCCCAAGGCCAGGGCGGCTTTTTCCACGGGCACTCCCAAGCGTTGGGCAATCTGCCCCACCCCAGGACTGGAGCCTGTCTCCTCCCGGAACCGGTCCGCTTCCTCTTGGGCTTTTCTCCCCAGATCCCGCAGCCCCCGGGACACCCGCAGCGCCCCTCCGTCCCGGAAAAGTCTCCGCACTTCTCCCAGAATCACCGGCACTGCATAGGTGGAAAACTTTACGCCCCGGGTGGTGTCGAAATTTTCCGCCGCTTTGATCAGCCCCAGGCATCCCGCTTGAAACAGATCGTCGTATTCCACCCCCCGGCCCAAAAACCGTCTGGCACACAGGTGGACCAGGCCAATGTTTTCCTCTACCGCCTGGCGGCAATCATTCTTTGGGTTCAAAGTATTTTGTCAAGGTCACGCTGGTGCCCTTCCCTACGGTGGAAGTCACCCGCACACTGTCGCAAAAGCTTTGCATTACCGCAAAGCCCAGACCCGCCCGTTCTTCGCCCCCGGTGGTAAATAGGGGTTCCATGGCCTGCTGGATATCCGGGATCCCACAGCCCTGATCGCGGACCCGCACCACCGCTTTGCCATTTTCAAATAATTTGGCCGATATGTACACCGTTCCCAGCTTGTCCTTATAGCCATGAACAATGGCATTGGTCACCGCTTCGGAAACGGCGGTTTTCATGTCCGTCAGGTCCGCCACCGTGGGATCCAGCTGGGCCAGGAAAGCAGAGACCACCGCCCGAGCAAATCCCTCGTTCACCGAATGGGAGGGAAACTGAATCTGCGCTTGATTGACCGGCTTCATTATCCAGCCCTCCTTTCAATGGCTGCCAGGGATCCAATCCCTGAAAGCTCCACCATTTTGGTCAAATTGGAGGAAAGTCCTGCCAACACCACATGGCCTTTCCAAAACTGCACCAGGCGTACCCGTCCCAGGATCAACCCGATCCCGGAACTGTCCATAAAAGGCACCTGGGAAAAATCCAGCCGCAAACAGTAGGGCTTCACCTTCTGGGCTGTATCGTCAATAGCCTCCCGCATCTCCCGGGCTGCGTGATGGTCGATCTCCCCTGTCAGCCGGGCGGTGAGCACCCCTTCCTTATAGCTGAGTTGTACACTCATTTTGTTCCTTCCTTTCCAGATTCAGGGTAAATAAAAAGGCCTCCGCAAAAGGCAGACTGCCTTTTCCGAAAGCCTTGTCCCGCCCTTTACAGGACCTATTCTACAAAGAGCGGGATAAATTTTTTGCCGCAATGTGTCACCGGCGCTTTAAATTGTCCATTTTTCCACGGAGCTGGTCCCGGATTTCCCCAGCCAGATAAAAAGATCCACAGACGATCAGGGCATCCTCCGGTCCCATAGCCTTCATGGCCAGGGCCAAAGCCTCCCCGCAAGTCTGGGCGGCATACACCTGAGGACAGAATTCCTCCGCCACCTCCTTGAGCTTTTCCGCCGGCAAAGCCCGAAGCCCTTCCGGCGCAACCGTGACAATTTCCGAAAACAGAGGTCCCAGTACCCGCAGCGCCTCGTGGCTGTCCTTGTCGGACATCATGCCCATAATCGCCACTTTCCGCTGGGGAACAAACTGCTCCAGGGCGTCCCGAAGAGCCATGGCGCAGCCCGGATTGTGACCGCCGTCCAACAGACACAAGGGGTCGTGAGAGATCACTTCCATGCGGGCAGGGATAAAGGCCCCAGAAAATCCTTGCTGGATCGCTTCCCGGGGTACGGGCCAACCTCGGCTTTGGAGCACCTCCAACACCTTCAGGGCTGTGACGGCGTTCTTCACCTGATGCTCTCCTAGAAACGGAGTACGCAAGGTATACCCATCCGCTTGGAAGGTGGTGCCGTCAATGGTGCACTCCACCTCCCGGACCCCCTTCAGATCCGGCAGGAAAAATTCCACGTTCCGTTCCTGGCAGATGCTCCGCAGCTCTTCAATCACTTCCGGAGCCTGGTCCGGATACAGCACCAACCGGCCTCCCTCCTTGAGAATTCCGGCCTTTTCAAAGGCAATTTTTGTCAATGTATTCCCCAAGATGGCCGTGTGATCGAAGGAAATGGACATGATGGCAGCCACTTCCGGTACGGGAATGATGTTGGTGGCGTCAAACCGCCCCCCCATACCTACTTCCAGCACCACAATGTCACAGCCACGCCTGGCAAACCAGTGGAGGGCTAGGGCCGTGATGAACTCGAATTCCGTCACCTGGTCTCCATTTTTCTCAAATTCATCGGCGATGGGGGCCAAAAACTCCACTTCCTGGATCAGCTCTTCCTTGGGGATCATTTCTCCGTCAATCTGAAACCGCTCCCGGAACTCCAACACATAGGGGGAAATGTACAACCCCGTTCGCAAACCGCTGGCCTTCAGCGCAGACGCCACCAGGGTACTGCAGGTTCCTTTCCCGTTGGTGCCCGCCACATGGACAAATTTCAACTGGTTTTGGGGATTCCCCATCCGTTCCAGCAGGGCTCCAATCCGTTCCAGTCCCGGTTTCATCCCAAAAACCAAACGGCCAAATACATTTTCCAGTGCCTCTTCGTAGGTCATGGTCCATTCCCTCCTGTAGTTCCAAAACTGTGCCCGCAAAAAGGGCAGCGCCGCAAGCGGCACTGCCCAGACGGACGGCATCAATCGGCTTTCCCCGCTCCCCAGTGGTTTCCCACCTTTCCCGTCAGTTACGGGGGCCATGCTCGTGAAAGTATATCACAGGACGTTAAAAAACGCAACTCTATTACGCCCTATTTATTGCAGAGCCTTCAGAGACTCCTCGATCATGCGGACTTTTTCCCGCAGCTTTTCCGCGTTATCCCGCACGCCGTCGATGACCTTCTGGGGGGCTTTGCCCATAAAGGCCTGATTCTGCAATTTGGCTTCGGCGGTGGCCAGCTGCTTCTTGGCCCCTTCCAGTTCCTTCTGAAGGCGGGCAGTCTCGGCCTTCTTATCCACCAGGTCGTCCATGGGCAGATAGCCCCGGCAGGCTGCCGTCACAACGGTGACGCTTCCTTCGGTTTGCTCAAAGCGTTCGCCCACTTCCACCCCGCTGCAATAGGCCAGCCGGGCAATGGCTTCCTTCTCCTGCTGGAAAGAAGCAGGAGAGGGCGTTTCGATATACAGGTGGGCTTTCTTGGAGGGGGGCACGTTCATCTCACTGCGGCGGGTACGCACGGCAGTGATCAGTTCCATCACCTGCTTCATCTCCTCTTCCGCCTGAGGGAAGGCATGGCCTTCCTGATACACGGGCCAGGGAGCCACAATCAAAGCTTCTCCCTGATGGGGCAGACTCTGCCAGATTTCCTCAGTGACAAAGGGCATGAAGGGATGCAGCAGGGCCAGAGTCTGGGTCAACACCCACACCAGCACCTGACGGGCTCCCTGAGCAGCTTCCTCGTCCTGAGAGTTCATGCGGATCTTGGCAAGCTCAATGTACCAATCGCAGAAGTCGTCCCACAGGAAGTCGTACAGCTTGGACACTGCCATGCCCAACTCGAATTTTTCCAGGTTTTCGGTGACTTCCTTGGTCACGGTATTGAACCGGCTGACAATCCACTGATCCTCCAAGGTCAAGGTCTCGGGCAGGGCGCAGGGCACATCCTTCCCATCAATATTCATATGGATAAACCGGGCAGCGTTCCAGATCTTGTTGGCAAAGTTCCGGCTGGCAGCCACTTTCTCTTCGCTGTAGCGGGCGTCATTGCCAGGAGAGTTGCCCGTCACCAGCGTAAAGCGCAGAGCATCTGCACCATACTGGTCGATCACCACAACAGGATCAATGCCATTGCCCAGGGATTTGCTCATCTTTCGGCCCTGGGAATCCCGCAGCAAGCCGTGATACAGCACCGTATTAAATGGCGCTTTCCCGGTGTGTTTCAAGCCGGAGAAGATCATCCGGGCCACCCAGAAGAAGATGATATCGTAGCCGGTGACCAGCGTGTTGGTGGGATAGAAGTAGTCCAGCTCCTCCGTGTGATCAGGCCAGCCCAAAGTGGAGAAGGGCCACAAGGCAGAAGAGAACCAGGTGTCCAGGGTATCTTCATCCTGATGGATATGCTTGGAGCCGCACTTGGGACAGGCGTCCACATCGGTCTCCGAAACAATGGTCTCCCCGCAGTCCTCGCAGTACCAAGCGGGAATCCGATGGCCCCACCACAGCTGCCGGGAAATGCACCAATCCTTGATGTTTTCCATCCAGTTATAATAGGTTTTCTCCATCCGGTCAGGAATAAAGCGGATGGTACCGTCTTTTACCACATCGATGGCGGGACCGGCCAGGGGCTCCATCTTCACGAACCACTGGGTGGAAACACGGGGTTCCACCACAGTGTGGCAGCGCTGGCAGGTGCCCACATTGTGCTTGATGGGCTCCACCTTGATCAGGTAGCCGCCCTCTTCCAGATCCTTGACAATCTGCTTCCGGGCTTCCATACCGGACAGACCTGCGTATTTGCCGCCGTTTTCGTTGATAGACCCGTCCTCGTTCATCACATTGATCACAGGCAGGTTGTGACGCTTGCCCACTTCAAAGTCATTGGGGTCGTGGGCAGGAGTAATTTTCACCACGCCGGTGCCGAAATCCATTTCCACATATTCGTCGGCCACAATGGGGATTTCCTTATTCACCAGGGGCAGAATCACATTCTTGCCCACCAGATCCTTGTACCGCTCATCCTCGGGATGTACTGCCACGGCAGTATCGCCCAACATGGTCTCGGGACGGGTGGTGGCCAGCTGGATATATCCGGAGCCATCCGCCAGAGGATAGCGCAGGTGCCAGAAGGAACCGTCCTTCTCCTCAAATTCCACTTCCGCATCGGAGATGGCAGTCTTGCAATTGGGGCACCAGTTGATGATCCGCTCGCCCCGATAGATCAAGCCCTCGTTGTACAGCTTGACAAACACATGCCGCACAGCCTTGCTGCAACCTTCGTCCATGGTGAAGCGAAGACGGTCCCAATCGCAGGAGGAGCCCAGAAGCTTCAACTGCTCCAGAATCCGGCCTCCAAACTTGTCCTTCCAGGCCCAAGCCCGCTCCAAAAAGGCATCACGTCCCAAGTCTTCCTTGGTGATACCCTCTTTCCGCATGGCCTCTACAATTTTGGCCTCGGTGGCGATGGAGGCGTGGTCCGTTCCCGGCAGCCACAGGGCAGAATATCCCTGCATCCGCTTCCACCGGATCAGGATGTCCTGGAGCGTTTCATCCCAGGCATGGCCCATGTGCAGCTGCCCCGTAATATTGGGCGGGGGAATGACAATGGTATAGGGTTGTTTTTCCGGGTCGGGCTCGGCATGGAAATAACCGCCCTTCATCCAGAAATCGTAGATGCGGCCTTCCACCTCCTGGGGCTCATAGGCCTTGGCAAGTTCTGTGCTCAAGTGTGTTTCCCTCCTAGATCCGTTTCCGGGAATCCCCCGGTAATTCTCATCAGACGGGATCCTCTTTAGGGACCCCTGAAAGATTATTATTTCATCTTATCCCCCGTTTGTCAACAGAAAATCCGCCCTCTCCCGGGCTTTTTCCCCTTTTCTTCCTGAGAAGAAGGTCCCGCCTTTCCCCAAAGAAAGAAGGACCACCCACGGTGGCCCTTCTTTTTGCATTGTTTTCCACGGATCAGGCAGCCCGCTCTACATTGGCATCCCCCAAAAAGTATTGGACAAACACTTTAGCCGCTTCACAGCGAACCGTATTGTTTCCGGGATTGAACCGTCCGGCATCGTCGCCGCTGACCAGTCCCCAATCCCGGCAGGCATAAACCGCTTCCCGGGCCCATCCGGAAATCTTGCTGTCATCGGGGAACAGGGCGCCGGTGGCCGTTTCCGTCTTCTGGGATCCCTGTAACTTATAGAATACCATGCACATCTCTTCCCGAGTGATAGGGGCGCTGGGTCGGAAAGTTCCATCCAGATAGCCGTTGATATATCCGGATTCCTGGGCCCATGCCACCGCTGTGGCGTACCAGGCGCTGTCTGACACATCGGTAAAGGTAGAACTGCCTGCTTCGTACTCCGAAGGAGCCATGGCGTTGAAGAGAACCTGGACAAATTCTCCCCGGGAGATATTCCTCTGGGGACGAAAATACCCCATCTCATCCCCCTGGAACAGGCCGGATTCAGCCGCGTTCTCCACGTAGCCGTAATACCAGGCGCTCCGCTTCACATCCGGGAAACGGAGGGGCGGATAATCCTCTCCCAAATAGGTATAGGACTCGTGATTCTTTGTGGGATAGGAAAAGGTGATCTGGATAACTCCCTGGGAGTCGGACCAGCTGTTTTTTTCCACATGGTCCGGCTGGCGGTAAAACAGCTCTCCGCCAACAGGCGTCTGGGAGCCAATCAGGAAATAGAGATAGGAGATCTCCTCGTCGTTGGTGTCGTCCCAGGTCAGATCCAAGTTATACCAGTCCCCGTCGTCCATAAGGATATTGTTCCACATGTGGGTGGAGCTGACCACTACCACACAGGGAATGTCCATCAGGTCGCACACCACTTTCACCGCTTTGGCATATCCGTCGCACACGGGTTCATAGACGTCCCCCGCCACCAGACAGCTGTATGCCTGATGGGACAGGGTCTCCTCATCCCCCGGCGCCGGATTGTAATTGTAGGTGCTTTGAGCTGCCAACTGGTCGTGGATGGATTTCACCTGGGTGTACCGGTCTGCATTCGGATCAATGGAGTCCGCAATGGCCTGGGCACTTTTCATGGATTGTTCCCACATTTCCTGTTCCCTGCCCTCATACCGGAGCCGAAAGGAGAAAATCACCCCGCCGGAAGATACCTGCGTGCTGCCGGACACCCGGGCTACGTATCCATACCGCATGGACGAAAGCCACAGGGCATCGGGCCGGTCATACCGCAGCGCCACAATGGCCGCAAAAATATCCCGATAAAGCCCCTGAGAGTTGGCATCGGTCAAATAAATTCCCTCAGTTTCCGGAACCGTAACCTGTATCTGGCGGTATCCGTCCACCAGAGCAGCCGTCCGGATTCTGCTGATTTCCAGGGACTCCAAAGCCCGATAGCATGCCTTTTGCCGGGACGTCAACTGACTGTAAAAGCTGCCGTCCGAGTCCACCACGGCCGGAGAGGAAAAAGTCTCTTCCCAGGTCTCCCCAGGGTTGCCGCCTCCCAATTCATCCTCCGTGGCCAAAAGAGCGTAGCTGGTTTCCCCATCCGTCCACTGATAGACTTGGGAAACCTCTTGCCCTTCCGGAACCTCCTGAGCTCCCACACCCATGGGCAGTGCCATCATAGCCAGCAGGCACACAAGCATCAGACAAATCCATCGTTTTCCCGCTATTCTCATCATAAAACGCCCCTTTCTCCGCGTTCCACCCAGCCCCTTTGGCCGGGAATTTCTTTCCATCGCTGTTGCATATTCATGGTTTAACCTTATTATCTACGAACCTTTTCCCCCTGTCAATCCCCGTCGAAAAAAACAGGTATTTCCCGTCCTTCCCAGCAAAAGCTCGGAGTTTCGGGAAAATCGCGTCCCCTTTCCCAAGCTGGGAACTTTGTCGAATTCTGGTGGATCCGTCTTGGTTTTCCACATCTTTCAACGAATTTTCAACAATCCTGCCTAAAAAAGTGGAAAAGAGAAGGGGCCTCTGCCTTCATTTGTGTTGGAGAAAAACCTGGAAATCCGTTCCTTGGGTTGCATCTTGTCGAAAATTGTGGTAGTATGTTACCAATTTGTAACTTTTGAATGGGACTATCCCGCGGGTTTCAAAAATCCCCGGGGATGATTTTTCTTTTTGTAAGGAGGAACCTTCCTATGAATTTGACGCGAAGAAGCCCTGCACGCAAGGTGCTTTCCCTGCTGCTTGCTTTGGCAGTCTTGTTGACATCCGCTTCCATGCTGCCCGGCTTGGCAGCCAGCGCCGCCGGCACCCCCACTTCTCTGGGTTTGGCGGAACATGGACTCAAGGCTTATGAGGACAAATGGCAGTACAGCTACGGCGGCAAAGGGGAAAGCGACGCAAATGGCGTACGCTACTCCGACTGCGCGGGATTGATCTACGCCTACTTTAAGGATCTGGGCGCCTTAGGAAACTGCATGGCCGGTGTGTCCTCTCAGGTAAAATACAACTGTGTTTTCTCCGGGGACATCGATGAATTGGACGGGATTCCCCGGATTCACGGGCTGATTGTCACCATGCCCAACTACAACGAAGTGGAGTACCCCTACAGCCATGTGGGCATCTACCTTGGGAACAACATCGCCGTGGACAACAGCGACTACGGCACCAATATGCGGTACGGCCCTGTGGTGGGAAGCAACCGTGACTGGACTGCTTGGCATGTGTTTGACAACAACACCCTCTATCCTTCCAACGGCTGGTATGAGTTCGACGGTGCACTGTACCATTATTCCAACTGCCAGTACGATGTGGACACCACAGTGGATGGGTTCACCATCGGCAGCGACGGCATCGCGTTGGATTCTCAGGGCAATCCCCTGACCACCGCTTCTCCGGAAGCGCCTGCGCTGAGCACCGACTATGTGTCTGCCACCACCGTTGCCCAGCAGTTGGCCAGCTTGGGATACAGCGGCAAGGACACAACTCAAGAGGTTGTCTCCGGCGGGGACGACGTCCCTGAGGACAACCAGTTCAACGGACGGATTAACGCCAACGGGGTCCGGCTCCGGGCAGATGCTTCCACTTCGTCCGATATTGTGGCAACTTTGTATCAGAACAACCGGGTCCAGATCCTGGAGTCTGTCACCGGAGAGACCATCACCGCGGAAGGACAAGTCTCCGACGTGTGGTATTCTGTGGTCACCGCTTCCGGCCGGGAGGGATATGTGAGTTCTATTTATGTAGAACGGGAAAACACGTTGACTTCCCCCACCTTCTCCCTGTCCCAGGATGGGGGCCTTGTGATCACCGCCGGCGAAAACTCGGAAATCCGTTATACCACAGACGGCAGCCTTCCTACCAGCGACAGCATCCCATATACCGGACCCATTTATGTTCAGGGTACCTACCGAGCAGTGGCTCTCCAGGATGATTGGACAAGCCCCATGGCAACCGTTACCTACCTGGAAAGCGGACACCTGTTTACGGACTTTACCGACGAGGACTGGTACTTCTCTCAGCTGTCCGAGGCGGTATCTCTGGGGCTGTTCCAGGGAGATGAGACGGAGATGCGCCCTCAGGCAACCATTACCCGTGCGGAATTCGCCAAGGCCCTGGCTAACCTCCAAGGTGTGAACCTGACCTCCTATGAGGGATACTCCAAGTTCTCCGACGTAAATGCCTCTTCCTGGTATGCCTCCGCCGTCAACTGGGCCTATGCCCAAGGGTACATGGAAGGCTTCGGCGACGGCTCCTTCCGTCCCCAGGAAGTGATCAACCGGGAGCAGATCTGTGTGACCATCGCCCGGTACCTGAACCTGAGTTATCAGGGCGGCGCCCAGGTCTTCTCCGATGACGGAACGATCTCCGGATGGGCCCGGGAGGCTGTGTACGCCTGCAGGGAACAGGGCATTGTGGAAGGCATGGGTGAAAACCAGTTCCGTCCCCAGGATCAAACCATCCGCGCTCAGGCGGCCGTCATCCTGCTGCGTGTTTTCAAGCTTCAATAATCCGTTTAACATTCAGAGAAAAACCCCCGGTTCATGGAACCGGGGGTTTTGTGTATCGATGGGAGTTGACTCACTTGCCCAGGCGAATCACGTTCCAGGATGCTTTGCCCAAACGGCTCTGAAGGAGTCCGTCTTGGAGCTGATCTCTGTCAGAGACCACCTTGGGCACCACATTCTGGGATTCGGCGGAATTGGTGGCGTTCATATCCCCGTTTTCCAGGACAATGTGCTCCAGCACACGGTAACCAGCAAAGCTGCGCAGGTCAGCTTCCAAGGTGATGTCTTCCTCCAGATCCCGGTTCACCGCAAAGATGGTCACCTGATCCTTCTGGTCGTCCCACACGGCCACGGTCTCCACATCGGTCACATCGGTGAAGTCCCGGGTGTCGTGCTTGGAAGAACGCAGAGCAGGATTGAGGGCAATGCCACGGCCATATTTGGAAGCATGGAGGTAGGGATAGAAAATGGTCTGCTTCCAGGCCGGACCATTTTCCTCGGTCATGATGGGAGCAATCACGTTGACCAACTGGGCAAGGCATGCCATGCGCACCCGGTCGGAATGCTTCAGCAGGGTAATGAGCATCAATCCCACCAGCAGGGCATCCTCAAAATCGTAGTGGTCTTCCAGCAGGTGAGGGGCTACCGACCAGGGACGGTTCTTCATGGTATCGTCATCCGCCTCGTTGGCATGGAACCACACATTCCACTCGTCAAAGCTCAGCATGATGTCCTTCTTCGCCCGGCGCTTTGCCTTGACAAAATCACAGGTGGAAATGATGGTCTTGATAAAATGGTCCATGTCGTCAGACTGGGCCAGGAAATTGGCCGTATCGTGGAACCGGTTGCCGTAATAGGTGTGCAGGGAAACAAAGTCCACGCTGTCATAGGCCTCTTCCAACACCGTGGCTTCCCACTGGGGATAAGTGGGCATATTGGTATTGGAGCTGCCGCAGACCACCAGTTCCAGACTGGGATCGATCTGCTTCATGGCCTTGCCGGTTTCGTCTGCCAGACGGCCATACTCCTGGGCGGTTTTGTGACCGGTCTGCCAGGGGCCGTCCATCTCGTTGCCCAGACACCACACCTTGATATTGTGTGGATCCTTCACCCCGTGGGAAATCCGCAGGTCGCTGTACTTGGTGCCCGCAGGGTGGTTGCAGTATTCCAACAGATTACAAGCCGCTTCAATCCCCCGGGTGCCCAGGTTCACAGCCATCATCACCTGGGAACCGGCCTTCTTGCTCCAGGACGCAAATTCGTTGACGCCCACCAGATTGGGCTCCGTGCTGCGCCAGGCAAGTTCCAGACGGCGAGGCCGCTCTGCCACAGGACCCACACTGTCCTCCCAATAAAAATTGGAGACGAAATTTCCCCCCGGGTACCGGACGATGGGCACACCAATTTCCCGGACCAGATCCAGCACGTCCTTCCGGAAGCCTTCCTCGTCCGCAGAAGGGTGGCCAGGCTGGTAAATTCCGCCGTATACGGCCCGTCCCAAATGCTCAATAAAAGAACCGTAAATCCGCTTGTCAATGCGGCTGATTTGAAAATCCTTGTCCAAGGTAATTCGGGCATATTTCTGTTCCATAGGGCTTTCCATCCTTCCAAAAAAGCTGATCCGTTCCACCGGATTTGATTTAATGATATTCCCAGGGAACAGGAAAGTCAATCCGATTTTTTTGGTTTTTCTCACGGTTTTCTCCCAAGAATCTTCCCCTGAAACCACCCAGAGTCCCCGGGAACCGAAAAAAACTATGGGGAATAATTTCGTATAAGTCCGGACGTATTTTTGGAAAAATACGTCCTATTTTTTTGCAGGTTTTCGCTGTATGCTGTACAATAAGAAAAAGAAACAAGGAGGGATTTTTTTGGAATTTGAGGAGTTGATTCAAGCCGCCGCCCAAGTGCTTCACCCCCGGAGAATTTCCGAGGATATCGAAGTGGGAGGCGTGGCGGCCGCATTGGTTACCGATCGGGGCAATGTGTACCGGGGAATCTGCATTGATACCTCTT
>UQQZ01000063.1 GCA_900543305.1 uncultured Oscillospiraceae bacterium | reverse complement strand
CTGCGCTGAGAAAGCTTTTGTGCTGCAATGAATCCCTGGCAAAGGAGGCCTACGGTTATTTCCAGAAGATGGAATTGGATCGTGGGGAAACGCCAGCTCTATTTTCTTACGATGGAATCCAGTACAAATACATGGCTCCCGGGTTGATGACGGACGAACAACTGGATTATGTGGAGGAGCATGTGCGAATCCTTTCAGGGTTTTACGGGATTCTTCGGCCCTTTGACGGGATTTCCCCTTACCGGTTGGAACTGCAGGCCAAGGTTCGAACCGATTTTTGCGGCAACTTGTATCAGTTTTGGGGAGATTCCCTTGCCAACTGGTTGCTGCGGGAAGATCCAGTGATTGTGAACTTGGCCTCGGAGGAATACGCGAAAGCAGTGCGGCCCTATGTTCGGGAGCAGGGGCGGTTTGTCACTTGCTTGTTTGCGGAAGAGGAGCAGCCCGGTCAGCTGGTGGAGAAAGGCGTCTACGTGAAAATGGCCCGGGGAGAGATGGCTCGATGGGCGGCGGAGAGAAAAGCGGAGACCCCGGAAGAGCTCCGGGAATTTGACAGGCTGGGGTATGTATTTGACCGGGAGCGCTCTGAGAGGGACCTGTATTTGTTTACCCGAACAGAAGTCCCAGGTAAGAAACGCCGGTTGAAAAAATGACCTTGCCAGGGTCAACTGTAAGATCTTGTTCCGAAACAATAAAGAATGCCGCAAGAAATTTGCAAGAAATAGCTGATAAGATGGTCCCATGAAAAAGGAGCCCTCTCTGTTCGGGAATAGCCCGATACAGAAAAGGCATGAGGGAACGAGAAAGATGCCATTTCAAAAGGGAAAAAGCCGGAAGGAATGGAACTGCAAGGAGAAGGCGATATTGTGCGGGATGAATTGATGCGTGAGCTCCGCCGGGTTACGGAGGAGGAAGAGAAATTGCGAGCGGGAGGACAGGTGGAACGGAGCCTGTACACCTCAGGCAACACTTTTCTCATCGACAGCGAAAAGCTTTTGGCCAAGGGCAAATTGATCACAGTCAGGCCCCATACCCGGTTTGCCAGTTTTCCCATGCACGCCCACAACTATGTGGAAATCATGTACATGTGCAGCGGCCAGACAGTACATCGGATTGAGGGCCGTGCCCCTTTGACCTTGCGGGTGGGGGAGTTGCTGTTTTTAAACCAACATGCGGTTCACGGGGTGGACCGGGCAGAGGAAGGAGACGTGGGGGTCAATTTCATTGTGCTGCCCCAGTTTTTTGACTACGCCCTCAATCTGATCGGCACAGACAATGTGTTGGGGAGATTTCTACTCAGTGGATTGCGCCAGCAGGATGGGGAGATGGGCTGTCTTCATTTTCGAGTAGCCGAGGTGCCCACCGTACAGAATTTGGTGGAAAATCTGGTGTGGAGTCTGGTACATCCCCAGGCCAATGCCAGACGGATCAACCAAGCTACCATGGGTTTGCTGTTGCTGCAGTTGCTCAACTACACCGGGGAACTGGAGGAAGCTTCCGGGAACGGGGCGGTGCTGGCTGCCCTGCGGGAGATTGAGGAAAACTACCGCACCGCCGACCTCACTCGATTGGCCGGAGAGCTCCATGTATCCTTGCCCTACTTGAGCGCAGCCATTCACCGGGCCACCGGGAGAACCTTCAAGGACCTCTTGCTGGAAAAGCGATTGTCCAAAGCGGCCCAGCTGCTGCGGGAGACCCGCCTGACCACTCAGGACGTGATCTTGGCCGTGGGCTATGAGAATACCAGTTACTTTTACCGGGTTTTTCGAAGCCGTTACGGCATGACGCCCAAAGATTACCGGAAAGCCCGAGGCGGAGATTTCCTTCTATCTTCCTCATAAAACAAAAAGTTAGGACGTATTTTTTCAAAAATACGTCCTTCTTTTTTATGGTTTCCCGCGGTATGCTGAAAAGGAAAAGGGAGGGAATACCGTGGGATTGTATTTGGCTGTAGATATTGGGGCGTCTTCCGGACGGCACATTTTAGGATGGGTCCGGGAGGGGCGAATATATCTGGAAGAAATTTACCGGTTTGAAAACCGGACGGTGCGCAAGCAGGGACGTCTTTGCTGGGACGTAGACCGTCTGGAGGAGGAGATTCTCCAGGGGCTGGAGGCCTGCAAAAAGGCTGGGAAAGTCCCGGATACCCTGGGGATCGATACCTGGGCGGTGGATTATGTGCTGCTGGATGGAGAAGGCAACCGGTTGGGGGACGCGGTAGCTTACCGGGATAAGAGGACCCAGGGGATGGACCGGCTGGTGGAGGAGCGTGTTTCTTCCCAGGAGCTCTACGCCAGAACGGGCATCCAGAAGCAAGAATTCAACACCCTGTATCAACTCATGGCCCAAAACAGGCAGGAACCTGACCTTTTCCGTCAAGCCCACCGGTTTTTGATGATGCCTGAATACCTGAGCTACCGGCTCACCGGGAATGCCCAGAACGAATACACCAACGCCACTACCACCGGTCTGGTCTGTGCCCGTTCCAAGACCTGGGATGGGGAATTGCTGGACCGGCTGGGATTTCCTCCAACGCTTTTCGGACAGCTCCGTCAGCCGGGATATGTTTTGGGATCCTTGACACCCCAGGTGCAAAAACGGGTTGGGTTTGACTGCCAAGTGCTTTTCCCGCCTACCCATGACACCGCCTCAGCTTTTCTGGCAGTTCCGGCCAAGCCGGGAGGTGTTTCCCTCTCCAGCGGTACCTGGAGTTTGCTGGGCACCGAACTGCCAGAACCAGTGCTGACTCAGGAAAGCCGTGAGAGCAACTTTACCAACGAGGGCGGGTATCGGTACAGGTTCCGGTATTTGAAAAACATCATGGGTCTCTGGATGCTCCAGTGCATTCGCCGGGAAGCGGGAGAAGAGATAACCTATCCCCATCTGATCCAAGCGGCCAGAGAGCAAGGGGATTTTCCTGCGCGGGTGGATGTAAACCACGGCTGTTTCCTGGCGCCTGAGCATATGGGAAAGGCGGTGGTGGATTACTGCCGGAAAACCGGTCAACCTGTGCCGGAGACTTTGGGGCAGTTGTTGTCTTGCGTGTACCATTCCCTGGCGGAAAGCTATGCCCAGGGAGTGGAGGAGCTTTCCCGCTTGACCGGCCGGAAGTATCTGGCGATCAATGTGGTGGGAGGAGGCAGCCGGGATGGATATTTGAACCAGCTAACAGCAGACGCTTCGGGGCTGCCGGTTTACGCAGGTCCTGTAGAAGGGACTGCCCTGGGAAACTTGATGGTACAGATGCTTGAGGCTGGAGAGTTTCCGGACCTGGATGCCGCCCGGAGAGCGGAGCGGCAAAGTTTTCCCATAGAAGCTTTTTGGCCTGGGAGGAAACCGATCAATGGACAGAAAGGATGAAAATTTGTGAACCAGCGATATGAAAGCGCGAAACAGCAATATGAGGCCTGGGGGATTCATGTGGAGGAAGCTCTGGAGAAATTGGCCCAAATCCCCATCAGCGTTCACTGCTGGCAGGGGGATGATGTGATCGGTCTGGAGGGGACGGGACGGGCCCTGTCCGGAGGAATCCAGACCACGGGAAATTATCCTGGCCGGGCCAGAAATTTTCAGGAACTCACCTCGGATTTTCTCAAGGCCATGAGCTTGGTGCCGGGGAAAAAGAGGATTAGTCTCCACGCCAGCTATGCCGTTATGGAGGAAGGGGAGCGGGTGGACCGGGATGCCCTGGAGCCCCGCCACTTTGACCGGTGGATTCAGTTTGCCAGGGAGCACGATTTGGGGATCGATTTTAACCCCACCTTTTTCAGCCATCCCATGGTGAAAGACAATCTGACCCTTTCCTCTCCGGAAGAGGAAGTCCGCCGGTTCTGGGTCCGTCACGGCGTCCAATGCAGAAGGATCGCCTCTTACATAGGGCGGCAATTGCAGAACCCAGTGCTGTGCAATGTGTGGATTCCCGACGGTTATAAGGATATCCCGGCAGACCGGCTGGGTCCCCGGCAGCGGTTGAAGGAGAGTCTGGACGAAATTTTTTCCGAGCCTCTGGACTGGGTAATCGACTGTGTGGAGAGCAAGGTGTTCGGCATTGGGATGGAAGCCTTTACGGTGGGATCTGCGGAATTCTACCTGAGCTATGCCGCCACCCACCCCGGGGTGTACGATCTGTTGGACAACGGCCATTATCACCCCACGGAAGTGGTCAGCGACAAGATTCCCAGTCTTCTGGCCTTTTTTGACAAGGTACCTCTCCATGTGACCCGTCCGGTTCGGTGGGACAGCGATCATGTGGTGCTTTACGAAGATGAGGTCAAGGAGATTGCCAAGGAGATTGTCCGGAATGACGCCTTGGACCGGGTGCTCATCGGCCTGGACTTTTTCGACGCCTCGATCAACCGGGTGGCAGCCTGGGTGGTAGGGACACGGAGCATGGAGAAAGCGCTGCTGTTTGCGCTGCTT
Organism: uncultured Oscillospiraceae bacterium; assembly: GCA_900543305.1. Classification (GTDB taxonomy): domain Bacteria; phylum Bacillota; class Clostridia; order Oscillospirales; family Acutalibacteraceae; genus Acutalibacter. Next base: position 10,048 of record UQQZ01000063.1, on the reverse strand, counting down.
CAACCCTGGGAGGAACTGAAGCAGCTTCAGGATTCCTGCCGGTTTACGGAATTGATGATGAAAAATGAAGAGATCAAAACCCTGCCCTTTGGGGACATCTGGGAGCACTACTGCCACACCCAGGGGGTTCCTGGGGGACAAGAATGGTACGACCAGGTGGCCCAGTATGAGCGAGACGTACTGAGCAAGCGTGTGTGAGGAGGAGAGAAAATGGCGATTACAGAGATACCTGTTTTGAAAGATTATATCCGCATGTGTCAGGACGGATGGGAGCAAGGCTGGCACGAGCGCAACGGGGGAAACCTGACCTATCGGATGCGTCCGGAAGAAGTGGAACAATGCAGGCCCTATTTTAGGGAGATTCCTGGAGAATGGGTTCCCATGGGGGTAAAGGGAGAGAATCTGGGGGGAGAATATTTCATTGCCACTGGCAGCGGGAAATTTTTCCGGAATGTATCCTTGGCGCCCCAGGATAACCTGTGTATTGTGGAAATTGATTCTGCCGGAACATGCTGGCGGATTGTCTGGGGCCTGGAGAAGGGCGGACGTCCCACCAGCGAGTTTCCCAGCCACTTTTTAAACCACAGTGTCCGGAAGAAAGCGACCCAAGGGGAAAACCGGGTGATCTATCATGCCCATCCTGCCAACGTGATTGCCATGACCTATCTGCTGCCTTTGACCGCCCGGGACTTTACCAGAGTCCTTTGGAAGAGCGCTACAGAGTGTCCGGTGGTGTTCCCAGGAGGGGTAGGGGTGGTGCCCTGGATGGTGCCCGGAGGAGCCGAGATTGCCCTGGCTACCAGCAAGCTCATGGAGGAATACGACGCAGCGGTGTGGGCTCATCACGGGCTGTTTGTCTCCGGCCCTGATTTCGACACTACCTTCGGCCTGATGCACACCATTGAAAAGGCGGCTCAAATCTACCTGCTGGCCCTTTCCGCGGGACAGGGAAAGATTCGCCAGACCATCGAAGACGACGACCTTCGGGCCATTGCCCGGGATTTTGGAGTTACTTTGCGGGAAGAATTTCTGGACTGATCCTTTTGTACGAAAAACGAAGCGGGCTTCTCGAAAGAGAAGTCCGCTTTTTGCGCCCTGAAAGAGCCCTTATTGGGCGAAGACCGTTTGAATCAAAACCATATAACAGATGGTGCCAGCGCCTACGCTGAGCAGAGTGTTTCGTTTCCAGAGATGGAGAACGGCCACCAGAGCGATAGAGATCAGTTCTGGAATGCCGCTGGGAAAGTGGAGCAGATTGACGCCTTTCAGGCAGTAGATAATCAAGGTGGCGATGATGGCAGGGGGCAGCACATTCCCCAGAAACAGGACAACTCGAGGCACCTGGCGTTTCCGGCCGAAGAGGGCAAAGGGAACAAGTCGGGTGAAAAAGGTACAGACTGCCGCCACGGCGATGGTGAGAATGGAACTTATGGCATTCACGGTGTTTTTCCCTCCTGATCAGATTCCGAAGACGGTTGAGCCGGAACCGGTTCCTCCATCTTTTTCTGGACAAGGTTTTTACAGGCCATCAGTACGGTGACCGTCACTATGAGGGAGGGGAGAATAAAATTGTCCGGTCCCAGCAGGAGCAGAAAGAGGAAGGAAATCAGCAGGCCCGTCACGGCAGGCAGATGGGATTTAAAGTCCAGCCATTGCTCGATAAACAACACCACAAACAGGGCGGTCATGGAGAAGTCAATCCCGGTAAAATCGATGGGCAAAAACTGTCCCAGCAAGGCACCCAGCACACCCCCTGCGATCCAATAGAGGTGGTTGAAGAGGGCGATGAGGAACATGGCTTTTCCCTCGTCCACCTGAGGTTCCGGCTTTACGGAACACAGCACCGAATAGGTTTCATCGGTAAGGGAAAAGATCATGTAGGGATATTTCCGGCCGGTTTTCTTAAACCGCTCCAAAAAAGACAGCCCGTAGAACATATGACGGCTGTTGATGAGCAGGGTCATGGCGGCCGTCATGGTGAGAGAGGCGCCGCCGCTGAGCAGGGAAACCAGCAAAAACTGGGCCGATCCGGCAAATACGGTTAAACTGATGAAAAACGCCCAAATAAAATTGTATCCGGCATGCTGCAGCATCACTCCAAAGGCGGAGCCCAGAAAGAGGTAGCCGAACATGACCGGCAGAGATTTGGAAAAGGCGTAGCGGAAGGTTTTGCTTCCTTTCATGGGACCATCTTCTTCCCGTAGACAATATCTTGGAAAATCCGTTCCATTATACTCGGATGGGACGGAAAAAGTCAAGCTTGATAAATGATCGCCGGTGTGAAATAATAGGAACAAGAATCCAATTTCAAAGGAGGTCCTTTCCATGGATGAAAAAGCCCTGTATAAAGTAACATATGGACTGTATGTGGTTTCTGCCCAGGCAGACGGCCAGAGAAGTGGATGTGTGGTGAACACTCTGCAGCAGGTGACCGCAGAGCCGATTCGGTTGGCGGTGACGGTGAATAAGGAAAATCTGACCTGCCAGCTGATCCAGAAGGCCGGCCGGTTTGCGGCGGTGGTCATGGACCAGCGTACGGACATGATGTTTGTTGGCCGGTTCGGATTCCGTACAGGAAAGGACTTCGACAAGTTTGAAGGCATTTCCTTTACCGAGGACAAGGCTGGCATGCCCTATCCTCTGCAGGCAGCCTGTGCCCACTACAGCTGCAAGGTGGAGCAGACCTTGGACCTGGGCACCCATCTGATGTTTGTGGGGCTGGCAGAGGAGTCGGAAATCCTTACGGAGGACGAGCCTCTCACCTATGCCTATTACCGGAATGTGATCAAGGGTAAGACACCTCCCACAGCTCCTTCCTATCAAAAAGGTCATTGATCCGCTTTCATCGGCCCCGCTTTGGCGGGGCTTTTCTTTTTGGAAGATTAGGCGCCTCATAAAAAAAGGATCCGATGCATACACCTTGTAAAAAAGCAGGGCGGGGGCCTTGCCTGCAAGGAGGAGCAAAGGAATGGAGTTTTACACCGTCAGGCCGGAAGAGGCCCTGGAGGCTTTGGGGACAGACCCTGCCCGGGGACTCAAACAATCGGAGTGTCAACGCCGGCTGCTCAAATACGGAAAAAACGAATTGCGCACGGAAAAGCGCCGCAGTCTTTTTCTGCGGTTTCTCAGCCAGTTTCAGGATTTCATGGTGTTGATCTTGTTGGCAGCAGCAGGGATCTCTTTTGGCGTTTCCTGGATTCGGGGAGACGGAGAGTATGTGGACTCCCTGATTATCCTGGCCATCGTGGTCTGCAATGCGGTGATCGGTACCGTCCAGGAACTTCGGGCGGACCGGGCCATTGAGGCTTTGAAAAAAATGTCCTCCCCCCACGCCTGGGTGCTGCGGGATGGCAAGCGCCAGCGAGTGGAAAGCTGGGAGCTGGTTCCCGGGGACGTGGTCATTCTCCAGGCAGGGGATCTGGTCCCCGCAGATTTGCGGCTGTTGAAAAGCGTGGAACTGAAGGTGGAGGAATCCCCCTTGACGGGGGAATCGGTCCCTGCGGAGAAAGATGCCCAGGCTCTTTGCTCCAAAACGGCTCCCTTGGGGGAACGGCGCAATATGGTGTTTTCCTCCACGGGAGTGGCGTCGGGAGCCGGGGTAGGAGTGGTGACTGCCACCGGTATGGAAACTGCCATGGGGCAAATTGCCCGGATGTTGGAGCAGGAAAAGGCCCCCCAGACGCCCTTGCAGCAGAAACTCAAACAGACAGGTAAAGTGTTGGGAGCCGGAGTGGTGCTCATCTGCGGGGTGATTTTCCTGCTGGGGCTTTTGCAGCAGATGGAACCTCTGGAGATGTTTCTCATAGCCATCAGTTTAGGGGTGGCGGCCATTCCGGAAGGCCTCACTGCCGTAGTGACCATCGTGCTGGCCATGGGGATCAAGCGCATGGCCCAAAAGCGGGCCATTGTCCGGCACTTGCCGGCGGTAGAGACCTTGGGGAGCACCCAGGTGATCTGTTCCGACAAGACCGGAACTCTGACCCAGAACAAAATGACCGTTGCGGTATTTTTCGGGTCCAATGGGGAGGAGCGGTTGGAGAGTTCTGCCGCCCAGTTTGCCCTGGAGTTGGCCACTTTGTGCAACAATTCCCAGGAGGTCGGAGGAACGCTGACCGGAGATCCCACGGAGACCGCCTTTCCCAGGGCGTGCCGGCGGAAGAAGGGGGAGTTGGAGGAGGCGTATCCCAGAGTGGGTGAAATCCCCTTTACTTCTGCCCGAAAACGGATGACCACAGCCCACAAATTGCCGGGAGGCGGGTATCGGGTCATTACCAAGGGAGCGCCCGATGTGCTGATTGCCCGTTGTACCAACCTGCTGCGAGGGGGAGAGATCCAGCCCTTCAGCGGTGCTGCCAAGGCAAAGCTTTTGTCGGACAATACCCGATTGGCAAGCCGGGCGTTGCGGGTGTTGGCAGTGGCCTATAAGGATGTGTCCGCCCTGTCGGACGATGACCGGGAAACGGAAAGCGGATTGATTTTCTGCGGGCTTATTGCCATGGAGGACCCGCCCCGTCCCGGAGTGAAAGAGGCGGTATCCCAGTGTAAGAAGGCAGGGATCCTTCCGGTGATGATTACCGGTGACCATGCCGCCACAGCCCTTGCCATTGGAAAACGGCTGGGGATTGCAGAAGGACCTTCCCAGGTGTTGGCGGGATCGGATCTGGATCGGTTCAGTGACCGGGAACTCAGTGAAAAGATTTTTGATTACCGGATTTTTGCTCGGGTTTCTCCGGAGCACAAGGTAAAAATCGTCAAGGCCTTCCAGCAGCGGGGCATGGTGGTGGCCATGACCGGGGACGGCGTCAACGACGCTCCCGCTTTGAAGAGCGCGGACATCGGCTGCGCCATGGGGAAAAACGGCACGGAGGTGGCTCAGTCTGCGGCGGACATGGTTCTCACCGACGACGACTTTTCCACCATTGTGTCGGCGGTCCGGGAAGGCAGGGGCATCTACAAAAATATCCGGAAGACGGTCCATTTTCTTCTTTCCTGCAACATGGGGGAGATCCTGGTGGTGTTCGTGGCATTTTTGCTTCGGGTGCCCACACCCCTTCTGGCGATTCAGCTGCTGTGGGTCAATTTGGTGACAGATTCCCTGCCGGCGCTGGCATTGGGGGCGGATCCCATTGAGCAGGACGTGATGGAGGAACCGCCTCACAAGCGGGAGGAAGGCATCTTTTCCGGCGGCATGGGTTTTTCCGTGGTGGTGGAAGGGTGCCTGGTGGGGGCACTTGCATTGCTGGCGTACACCATTGGAAGGGTTTTCTTCGACTTGGATCCCGCACAGCCGGTGGTGGGCAGGACCATGGCCTTCGCGGTTCTCAGTCTGTCCCAGCTTACCCACAGCTTCAACATGCGCTCTGATCATTCAGTGCTTAAAGCGGGGCTTTTTTCCAACCACAAGCTGGTGGCTGCCTGTGGGGTGTGCGCGTTCCTGATGGTCAGTGTGGTGCTGTTTCCGCCGTTGGCCGCTATGTTCCAAACTACGCCTCTGACTGGCTTTCAGTGGATTCTGGTAGCCATTTTGTCCCTTTGTCCCTTGGTGGTGGTAGAGGGAGAAAAGCTGCTGCGAGATCGGAGTGCTTCTCACAGGAAAAAGTAGTGGATGCAAGAAAAGACCCCTTCTCATAATTTACCCTCATGGAAAAAGGGAGAGCCCAGGCTCTCCCTTTTTCCATATTCCATTTTTATGATTGATAGGCGGCTTTCATCAGGGCGATTTCCCGGGCATAGCCAGCCAGGTCGTTGGGGGTTTCCAAGTAGAAGGGTAAATCCCGTAAAGCGGGATGGTTGACGATTCGCTCCAGGGCCTCCAGCCCCAAGGAACCTTCACCCAATTTCTGGTGCCGGTCCTTGTGGCTTCCCAGAGGATTCATACTGTCGTTAAGGTGGATAGCCTTCAGGCGGGAAAGACCCAGGACCCGGTCAAATTCTTCCAGAACTCCTTCCAGATTTCCCACCAGGTCGTACCCACCGTCAAAGACATGACAGGTGTCCAAGCACACGCCCATGAGTTGGGATTGTTCTACCTGATCCAAAATAGCCCTCAGTTCCTCAAAGGTGCGTCCCACCTCGGAGCCCTTGCCTGCCATGGTTTCCAGAAGTACCGTAGTGTGCAGGTCCGGGGTCAGGATAGCGTTGAGGTGGTTTGCGATCAGGTCGATTCCCACAGAGGCGCCCTGCTTTACATGACTGCCCGGATGAAAATTGTACATGCTTCCGGGAATGTGTTCCAGTCGTGCCAGGTCATCCGCCATGGTTTCCCGGGCAAAGGTGCGCAGACCTTCGTCTGCGGCGCAGGCGTTGAGGGTGTAGGGGGCGTGGGCCAAGATGGGGAAGAGCCCATGTTCCCCGGCAAATTCTCGATAGGCTGCCACATCTTCCAGATCCAACGGCTTGGCTTTTCCGCCCCGGGGATTTCTGGTGAAAAATTGAAACGTATTGGCGCCGATTTTTATGGCTTCCCGTCCCATGGCCAAGTATCCTTTGGCGCTGGACAGGTGACATCCGATTTTCAGCATGGTAGGTGATTCTCCTTTCGGGAAAACTTCCGGCCTTCAAGGAGGCCGATGCCATCATCATACCCTGTTCCCGCTGTTTTTTCAACTCTGTCTCTGAAGGGAGGGGAGGAATGTCAAAAAACAAGGGTGTTTTCATGTCCTGAAAAGGAAAAGGTCAAAATTTCACTCTTATTTTTGACCTCATATTCCAATGCAGGACCATCCTTAAGAAAAACAGGTCGATTTTCCCAGGGAAACGAGTCCGGAGACGGAAAGCCAAACCGGAGTACCGCTGCTATAATAAAATCACAAAAAGCACTGGAAGTATACAAATCGTATAAGGAGGATTTTGTAATGAGCAAATTGAAGATTGGTGTGGTGGGCTGTGGTGGCATCGCCAACCAGAAGCATTTTTCCGCCCTGAAGGCAAATGCAGATTTAAATGAGATTGTGGCGTTTTGCGATATTATCGAGGAGCGGGCTGTTAAGGCAGCGCAGGAGTATGGAGCTCCCGGCGCCAAGGTGTATAAGGATTACCGGGAACTGTTGGCCGATCCCCAGGTAGAAGTGGTGCACATTTGCACGCCCAACGTGGTGCACAGTGAAATTGCCATTGCGGCCTTTGAAGCCAAAAAGGATGTTTACTGTGAAAAACCCATGTCCCACAGTCCCGCAGAGGCGGAGAAGATGGTGGAAGCCTGGAAGAAATCCGGCAAACAGTTTACCGTAGGGTACCAGAACCGGTTCCGTCCCGAGGTCCAGAACCTGCACGCTGCCTGTGCCGCCGGTGATTTGGGGGATATCTACTACGGCAAAGCCCACGCGGTCCGGAGAAGAGGCGTTCCCACCTGGGGTGTGTTTATGGACAAGGCCCAGCAGGGTGGCGGTCCCCTCATCGACATCGGTACCCATGCTCTGGACATCACCCTCTGGTGCATGAACAACTACGACATCGACAGCGTGACCGGTTCCGTGTTTTACAAGCTGGGCGGACTGCAGCAGGCCACCGAAGGAAACCTGTTTGGGCCTTGGGATCCCAAAACCTTTGAAGTGGAAGATTCCGCCATGGGGTACATCAAGATGAAGAACGGAGCAGCCATTACTCTGGAAGCCAGCTGGGCGCTGAATATTCTGGAATCCCGGGAGGCTTCCACCACCTTGTGTGGCACTGCGGCAGGCGCGGAAATCCATTCCGGCATGAGCTATGGCAAGAACGAGCTGATTTACAACCGGGGCCGGAACAATCAGCTGATGGAAGAGCGCATTTCCCCCGTGGGCGGCGTGGCTTACTTCGGTGGCGGCGGCGGTGAAGAAGGTGTTGTGGACTGCCGTCAATGGCTGCTGGCCATTCAGAACGGCACGCAGCCCCTGGTGAAGCCTGAGGAAGCTCTGGCAGTGACCAAAGTGCTGGATGCTATCTATCAGTCCGCCAAGGAAAACCGAGAAATCAAATTCTAAGGAGGCAGTCACTGATGGGATTCGCCATGCGGATGCAGTTGAACAAAGAGATCATCAAGAAGAACTCCTTCCGGAACCTGTACATCAACTCTGCCAAAAACGGCTTTGAGTTTCAGGTGCAGCTGGCTTACTACCGAGGCCACTACCTGTCCGATATTGATCTGCTAGAAGTCTGGGTAGATGGGGAAAAAATGCCCCAGGAGGCGGTAACCTTTGAGGTGAATGGCAAGGAGATGCCCGTTTACAAGTTGTCCTGGGCGGTGACGGAATTCTGGAGCCAGGTGGTTCCTGCCAAGATTCGGGTGCTGAAAAAGGGCGGCCTGGAGCCTGGGGATCACCAGCTGGAGCTGAAGCTGATGCTGCGGGTTCCCTATATGCAGATTGGTCCCCAGCACAATTTCATGCCCCTGGACAGCGGTGAAACGGTAACGGTACATCTTGGGGAATAAGGAGGCGGCAATCGTGAGCAATATCAGATTGGGCGCGACCCTGTTCTGTTACGGAACGGAGTATGCCCGGTATCAATACGATTTTGAAGAATGTGTGCGTCAGGCGGCTCTGGCCGGGGCAGAGGGGTACGAGATTGTGGGCACCCAGATGTTGCCCAGCTATCCCAACGTCAGTGACGAGTTTTTGGGCAAGGTACAGGAGCTCAAGGAGAAATACGGCATTGGTCCCGTGGCCTATGGGGCCAACAACGACAAAGGTATGCGTCCTGACCGGAATTTGACCGACGATGAGATGTTGGCAGACACCATTATGGACCTGAAGGCAGCCAATAAGCTGGGGTGCAAGGTAATGCGTTCCCAGTATATGCTTTCTCCGGCAGCTTTTGAGCGTCTGGCCCCCTACGCGGAGCTGTTTGACGTAAAGGTGGGGATCGAGATCCACAACCCGGAGACGCCGGCTTCTCCTCGGATGAAGGAGTATCTGGAAGTGATCCGCCGTACCGGCTCCAAGTATTTGGGATTTGTCCCGGATTTTGGGTTCCTTTCGGTGGCGCCCAACAAGCCCCAATGGATGAAAGCATTGAAAGCGGGTGTCAAGGAAGAGCATCTGGAAATGGCCGCGGAGATGCGCCGTACAGGGGTTCCCCAGGAGGAAGCCGCTCAAAAGCTGATGGCAGTGGGAGCCCATCCGGCCATCCAGGGGGTTTTGGCAGGCATGTATGGGTTTGTGCAGTTCAAGCCTCGGGAAGCACTGCCGGGCCTGTTGGAGGAGCTCAAGGAAATCCTTCCTTACAGCTTCGAGATGCACGGCAAGTTCCATTACCTCAGCGAAGACTGTGTAGAGCCCAGCATTCCCTACCAGGAAATTCTGGACATGCTTAAGGAAACATCCTTTGACGGATATTTGATCTGTGAATATGAAGACGAGCTGTACTGCGGCGGAACGGAATTTACCCGTCGTCAGTTGGCCATGGAGAAGCGGATTCTGGGACGGTAACAAAGGCCCCTTACCGGTAACAATCGGGAAAAGGCTGGTATGCTGTTGACCGTGGAACCGCGTGGCCGGAAGCCAAGGATCAGGCTGTATTCCGGCCTGATCCCAACGTATGAGGCCATATGGATTTTATCCCATGGAGAAGGGAGCCCTGCATGGAAAATGCAAAGGGCTCCCTTTTGAATGTTTGCAAGGGGCCAAAAGGCCCGGAGAAAGTTTTTGTTAAACCCAGTGGGTTTGCCCGAACGAGAGTCTGTCTCCCGAGAAACGGAAGAACGGTGGAGACGTTTCGCTCACAGAATTTTTCGGATCCGGATAAACCGAATTTCGTTTGGGCTCAGGATAATGTCCAGGGGGAGACAGTTTTCCGTTACCTCCTGGGTGCGGATGGTCAGCTTGGGGCCGGACACCCGCTGGAGGTATTCCACATCCCTTCGGGACAGTTCGTTTTCAAACTCCATTTCCTGCCACGCATGGAGGGGGCTTCCGATTTCCTCAGTGACCTGATAGGTTTTGACCCGGTAGGTTCCGTTGGAAAGGTCTCCCAATTCCAATTCCAGGTGGAGGGGTTCCCGATCCTCGAAGTAATTCCAAATTTGATCCCGTTGGAGTTCGTCCTCTTGGGTCAGGTAATAGTTGGAGTTCAG
>UQQZ01000062.1 GCA_900543305.1 uncultured Oscillospiraceae bacterium | reverse complement strand
CCTGCTCCCGCTCCCGCGGCTGCCCCTGCTGGCGCTGGTGAGCAGATCACCGCTCCCATGCCCGGCACCATCCTGGATGTGAAGGTCACCGCCGGTCAGGCTGTCAAGTCCGGCGACGTGCTGATGATCCTGGAAGCTATGAAGATGGAAAACGAAATTATGGCTCCCAAGGACGGCACTGTTACCGCTGTGTCCGTTTCCAAGGGTACTGCAGTGGAGAGCGGCGCACTCCTTTGCACCATCGCGTAAGGTGCAGCCCCATAAACTACTAGAAGGAGTGAAGTAACCAAATGGACGCTATCGTAAACTTCCTGCAACAGACCGGTTTTTATCTGGTGCAGGAGAACCCCCTGAACCTGGTAATGCTGCTGGTCTCCTTTGTGCTGCTGTACCTGGCAATCGTGAAGAAATTTGAGCCCCTGCTGCTGCTGCCCATCGCTTTTGGCATGCTGCTGACCAACCTGCCCGGCGCAGGTATGTACCATGAGGTGCTGTTTGCCAACGGTCATGTGCAGTGGAGCCTGTTCGGCGGCGCTCCTGTTACCCAGGAGATCATCGATGAGATCGCCGCAGGCGGCGCAACGGACAGCATCCTTAACCAGCTCAACGCCCTGCTGGGCCAGACCATTTCCGTGGGTCTGCTGGACGTGCTGTATTTGGGCGTCAAGCTGGGCGTGTATCCCTGCCTGATCTTCGTGGGCGTGGGTGCCATGACCGACTTTGGTCCCCTGATCGCCAATCCCAAGAGCCTGCTGCTGGGCGCTGCTGCTCAGCTGGGCATCTTCATCACCTTTATTGGCGCCCGTCTGCTGGGCTTCACCGGTGCTGAGGCGGCCTCTATCGGCATCATCGGTGGTGCTGACGGCCCCACCGCCATTTACACCACCAGCCAGCTGGCTCCCCATCTCCTTGGGCCCATCGCTGTGGCTGCCTATTCGTACATGGCTCTGGTCCCTGTGATTCAGCCTCCCATCATGAAGGCTTTGACCACCAAGGCTGAGCGCCGCATCAAGATGAAGCAGCTCCGCCCTGTCACCAAGACGGAGAAGATCCTGTTCCCCGTCATTGTCACCGTGTTTGTGTCCTTGATGGTTCCCTCCGCTGCTCCCCTGATCGGCTGCCTGATGCTGGGCAACCTGATGCGTGAGTCCGGCGTGGTGGAGCGTCTGAGCAAGACCGTGCAGAACGAATTGATGAACATTGTCACCATCTTCCTGGGCACTTCCGTGGGCGCTACTGCCACTGCTGCTACCTTCCTGAGCGTGCAGACCCTGGAGATCCTGGTCATGGGCATTGTGGCGTTCGGCTTCGGCACTGCTGGTGGCGTGCTCCTGGCAAAACTGATGAACGTGTTTGCCAAGGAAAAGGTCAATCCTCTGATCGGTTCTGCCGGTGTTTCCGCAGTTCCCATGGCGGCCCGTGTGTCCCAGGTAGTTGGCCAGAAGGAAGATCCTTCCAACTTCCTGCTGATGCACGCAATGGGTCCCAATGTGGCCGGTGTGATCGGTTCCGCTGTGGCGGCCGGTGTGCTGCTGGCCCTGTTCGGCGCTTAATGAGCGCGGTTCTGTGACTTTCACAGGGAAAGGAAATGGCTTAGAATATGGCAAAAAATCCCCTTAAGATAATGGATACCATCCTGCGTGACGCACACCAGTCCCAGGCTGCTACTCGTATGAAGATTGAGGACATGATCCCCATCCTGCCCGTTCTGGACAGCATTGGGTATTGGTCCTTGGAATGCTGGGGCGGCGCCACCTTCGATGTGTGCATGCGCTTTTTGAATGAAGATCCCTGGGAGCGCCTGCGTACCCTGAAGAAGGGCCTGCCCAACACCAAGCTGCAAATGCTGCTCCGTGGCCAGAACATTCTGGGCTACCGGCACTATGCAGACGACGTGGTGGAAGCGTTCTGCAAGAAGTCCATTGAAAACGGCATCGACGTGGTGCGTATTTTCGACGCTCTGAACGATCCCCGGAACATGGAAGCTGCCATGAAGTTTGTCAAGGAGTACGGCGGCATGGTGGAAGCTGCTATCAGCTACACCCAGAGCCCTGTGCACAACGAGGACTACTTTGTGAAGCTGGCCATGAAGCTGGAGAAGATGGGCGCCGACACCATCTGCATCAAGGACATGGCAAACCTGCTGCTGCCCTATGACGCATATTCTCTGGTAAAGAAGCTGAAGGAAAACGTGAGCGTGCCCATCCATCTGCACACTCACAATACCACCGGCACCGGCGACATGACCAACCTGATGGCTGCTCAGGCCGGCGTGGACATTGTGGACTGCGCTCTGTCCCCCTTGGCCAACGGTACTTCCCAGCCCGCCACCGAGTCCCTGGTGGCAACCCTTCGCGGCACCAGCCGTGATACCGGCCTGGATATGAACAAGCTGGTGGAAGCTGCTGCCCACTTCCGTGGCGTGGCCCAGAAGCTGGATATCAACCCCAAGGTGTTGAAGGTGGACGTGAACACCCTGCTGTATCAGGTTCCCGGCGGCATGCTGTCCAACCTGATTTCCCAGTTGAAGCAGGCCAACGCTGAGGACAAGTATTATGCAGTGCTGGAGGAGATCCCCAACGTGCGGAAGGACTTCGGTTATCCGCCCCTGGTTACCCCCACCAGCCAGATCGTGGGCTCTCAGGCCGTGCTGAACGTGTTGGCCGGCGAGCGCTACAAGATGATCACCAAGGAGTCCAAGGGTCTGCTCCGTGGCGAGTACGGCCAGCTGCCTGGCGAGGTCAACGAGGAAGTGCGGAAGAAGGCCATCGGCAATGCCGAGGTCATCACCTGCCGTCCTGCCGACCTGCTGGAGCCCGAAATGGACAAGCTCCGTGCCGAGTGCAAGGAAAAGGGCATTGGCAAGTGCGAGGAAGATTACCTCAGCTATGCTCTGTTCCCCCAGGTGGCTCAGAAGTTCCTGGAGTGGCGTGACAATCCTCACAAGGAAGAGGAGAAGCCCGCTGCCCCTGCTGCCGCTCCTGCGGCTGCGCCCAAGAGCAATGGCCCCCGCACTTTGGTTGTGGAGGACATGACGAACGGCGTGTTCTAAGAAATAAAGTATAGGGGAGAGTTTTCGCAACTCTCCCCTTTGCTTTGGCAGAAAATCCGAAAGATGGGTGTATAAGGGCGTCCCCTGGGGCGCCCTTTTTTACATCTGCTTCCAGGCAGTCTTCTTTAAAATCATATGGGAAAGGGACCTTTCTTTCCCCACAGGAAAAGGGGTGCCAGATGTGAGAAGGGGAAGGAAAATAGTTGGGGAAAATCAGTTGATGTTTTGGAGAAAACAGCGTATCATAAAGCCAGAAGGCAGACTTTGAAAAAGGAAGGATTTGATTGCCATGCTAAAAAGCATTCGAAACAGTTTGATTCTCACTTCCCTTTTATATGTGCTTTTGGGATTGGTACTGCTGCTGAAACCAGGATTTTCCCTGGGATTTGCCTGCCTGTTGATTGGGGCGGTTACCTTGATTTACGGAGTAGTGCGGATTGTATCCTATTTTCGCGGGGGACCAACGGCCGACAAATTTGACCTGGTTTTGGGGATCTTGTTGGTGCTGCTGGGACTATTCCTCCTGATTTGGATTCAATTCCTGGTGGCATTGATCCCTCTGGTGTTGGGCATCTATATTTTGGTGGACAGCGTTGGTTCCCTGAAAAAATCCTTGGATATGAAATCCTTGGGATTTCAGCGCTGGTGGGTTTCCTTCCTGGTGGCGGCGGTTTTAGCCATTTGCGGCTTGGTGATGATTTTCAATCCCTTTGCTACGGTGGAGAGCCTGGTGATGTTTGTGGGGTTGGGATTCCTGTTTGACGGGGTCTACACCTTGGTCAACACTTTGCTGTACAAACGCCTGTTCCGAGAGTGATTCCCCTAAAAAAGCCTTCCCTTGAGGGAAGGCTTTTTTATGAAGTATAGGGCAGCCGGTTTCCTGGGACCGGCTGTTTTTTGGCTTACAGGTCGGCCTCCTGGGCCAGCTGCCGAAGATAGGTGAGTGACTGAGAAATCTGGGGAATGCCGCCGGTTATCTGCCCCTCGAGAGAGAGACGGCCCTGATATCCCAGTTGATGGAGCAGGGAAAAGAATCCCCGGTAATCCTCTCCGTCACCGGGCAGAGGAATGTGACGGTCATTTTGTACGCTGGCAATGTGCAGGTGACCGATCCAGGCTCCGTTGGGAAGCAAATCTTCATAGGCTTCCCCTTGCCGATGAAAGTGGTATAAATCCACCAACAATTTCAAACCGGTACGGTTCACCTCCCGGACCAGTTTTCCCACCTCTTCAGTGGTGTTGAGAATATTGCATTCTCCCCGGCAGAGGGGTTCCACGCAGCAAACCATACCAGCCCTTTCCACTGGGGGAGCAATATGTTCCCGGCAGACTTCTACCAGCTGACGGAAGGCCTCCTCCTGGGAAAATCCTTCCGGGACACGGCGGCTGCCTCCGCTGCCAAATACCAAGGTTTTTACCCCCAGAAGGGCAGCTTTGGGAAGATTTTCCTCCAGGTACCGGTCTACTTGGGAAAAGTCCGCTTTCGGACCGGTCAGAGGGAGGTTGCCGGGGAAGAGCACGTTCATGGCTTCCAGAGCTACCCCTGCGCTTTTCAGCTCTTTGGCTCTGGCTTTGACCTGGTCAAAGGATTTGTCTGCCAGGGAGGAAAAGCTTGCTTCTCCATAGTCGGCCCCGGCAGCTGGCAAGGAGAGAAGGGTATCGTCCCACAGAGAAGTGCAACAACCGAATTTCATAAAAAATCACGCTCCCATTTTTGGAAAACAGAGTAACGAACCGGCAACCAGCGGCGTCTAATGGCTGGAGAAAGGTTTCAGCTTAAAGGCCAGCAGAGCTTTTTTGTCCTGGGGGCTCACCCGAAGGGACTCCCGGATCTTCTGGATGGTCTTGTTCTGTACCCAAGGGGTCAGAACCCGTTGCTCCAGCAGGCAGGTGATTTCTTGGGGGAAGGACACATACCACACAGAAAAAGCCCAAGCCACAGCCATTTGGGCGTAGTAGCCTGGGTGGGATACCTGCCGGAGCAGGGAGATTCCCTCTTCCAAATGTTCCTGGTCCACAAAATGACACAGCTGCATCACCGTGGCAAACCGTGACAAGAATTCCTCCCGGCTGGAATAGAAGGGCCGAAGAAATTCCCACATGGCTTGCCGGTCTTGGGAGGACCCAGGTTTCAGGGAGTTGCAGAAGGAGTCGCAAACAGCCCAGTTGTCCACCAGGGGGAGAAACCCTTCCACCCAAGGACGTTTTGCCTCCCAGGGCAGTTTCCATCCGGCAATGACCAAGCCCCGCAGAAGGATTTCCTCATAAGATCCCTTTTGGGAAACCGCTAAAAAACCGGTGGGGTCTTCCCGAAGAATTTCCTTGGCAAGAGCCCGCAGCTGAGGAAGCCTGACGCCATAAGCCATCTGAGTGCCGGGAATCAATCCTTCTTGAAAGGTTTTGTACTGAGGGTCCCCCAGCTGTTCCAGTATTCCAAGCAGGGCTTCGTATCCCTGGGGGGAACCATAGGCGCTCACTGGCGTGCCTCCACCAGTTCCTGCATCAGGGCCAGCAGGTTGGGAATAGACTGGGATTTGTCGAAACCCTGGCAATTTTCCCGCATTTCCTGGAGCTTTTTCTTTTCCTTTAGCAGGGAAGAGATTTCCGCCGCGAAATCCCCGTCTTTGGAGAGCCGGACTCCCATATCGTGGACTTTCAGGAAATTGGCGTTGTCCTCTTCCTGACCGGGAATGGCGTCGAAGACCGCCATGGGCAGGTTGCAGGCCAAGGCTTCTGAAACCGTAAGACCGCCGGGTTTTGTCACCAGCAGGTCGCTGGCGTGCATGTATTTTTCCACCTCGTCGGTAAAATAGATCAACCGGGTGGGGAGATGGGTTCCCTTGGCCAGCTCCTTCTCAAAAGCATCGTAAAGTTTCTGGTTCCGGCCGGTGATGACGATCACCTGCATGTTCACGTCGGTGGATTCCAAGTCCCGGTAGAGCTTGATGATGTTGGCCACTCCAAAGCTTCCTGCCATAAATAGCAGGGTAGGCAGTTCCGTGTCCAGGTGCAGGTCCCGCAAAAGCATGGTTCTGTCCTCCGGATGGAAAAACATTCCGTGGACGGGGATCCCGAAGGGGTAGATTTTTTCCTGGGGCACTCCAAAGCTCATCAGCTCCGGGATCATGTCCTCGCTGGCCACCACATAGGCGTCCACCTTGGGGGCGATCCAGGCCCGATGGACTCCGTAGTCGGTGAGGATACAGATCAAGGGAGCGGTGATGAGCCCATCCTCCTTCAAGTCAGAGATCATCTCCGTGGCAAAGGGATGGGTGGTGAGGATCACATCCGGATGATAGGGGGCGATGGAGGAATACAACAGATTGCTGAACAAACCGCTGAGCTTGGGAACCAGGTCGGAAAAGCGGTTTTGCCGGTTGGTCTGCTTATACAGCCTGCCGAACATGGTGGGGACCCGCTTGGCCATAAACCGATAACTGTCACAGACTGTCTTGTCCAGGAACCGGTTGATGGCTTTCAGCGTGTCCACAGTGACCACGTCGAAGCTGGTGTTGTCGCGAATATACTGTTCCACAGCGGCGGACGCCCGCATGTGCCCACCGCCGGTGGCGGCAGTTAAAAGCATAATTTTCATAGGTAGACGCTCCTTTTTCAAAAGGCCGAGCCCAAACAGGACCCAGCAGGGAAATGGTATCATTCAGTGAAAGAAAAAAATCGAAAAGGTTTTCCACGGGAGAAGCTTTTTCTGTGGAAAGAGTTTCTTTCTTTCGGATCGCGGTGAAAGGTGGGGGAAACCGTCTGTTTCCCCTTGGCTTTGGCCCTCTGCCGGCACCGGGGACTTCTTGCAATATTGTACCATGAGACCTGCGAAAATGCCAGCGATTTCGGTAATTTGCGATAGCGTGAATGCTTTACTTTTCCTTTTGGGAAAGGTATAATGAAAAAGATCCAGTGGAATTTGGAATGGGCCCTTGGCCCTGGACCATATACTTATATTTTGGGAATGAAGGAAAGGATGGGTGTGATGCGCGAGCTTCGGAAAAAGCTTTGGTTGAAACTTGCAGTGGGGATGTTTTCCCTGCTTTTAATTGGCGGATTGTCTGCCTGTACACCCCAAGAACAGGAAGAATCCTCAGAGGTTTCCTCCCAGGTGGAGGATCTCTCGGTGTTCCCGGAGGGGGCCACCATTGATGGAAAAAATATTGGGGGCAAGACGGTAGAGGAAGCCCTGGAAATTGCCCGGAACGCCATGGAAGAGGAAGTGGCAGATCTGGAGATCACCGTGAAATTCCAGGACGATACGGTGCTCTTGTCCGGAGAGGATTTCGTCACCAAGGATCTGTTGGATTTGACGGTCCCCAAGTATCTGGAGGAGCGGGACGAAACGGAATATCCTTTGAACTATGTGATAGAACTTTCCGAAACGGGAAAGCAGAAATTGCAGGACGCGGCGGCCGCTTGTTTCACAGAGCCCAAGGACGCCACTATCGCCAGCTATGACGGTTCAAGCGGGTCCTTCACCTTTACGGACGAGCAGAAGGGCAGCCGAGTGGACATGGTCAAAACCCTGGAAAGCGTGGAGATGCTGTTGTCCCAGAAGCTGGGAGGAAATGTTCAGGCAATGTTTTTGGAAACAGATCCTCAAGTGACCAAGGCCTATCTGGAAGAGCATTTTGTACAGCTTTCCACTTACAGCACTGTGTCCACCAATACGGCCAACGGTAACAGCAACATGCAGCTGGCTCTGTCCAAGGTCAACGGCACTATTTTGGAGCCGGGCCAGGAATTTTCCTACAATACAGCCTTGGGAGACAGCACGGACCCCAATAACGGCTGGCTGCCTGCGGGAGGCATTTCCGGCGGCGTCATTGTGCAGATGTACGGCGGCGGGATTTGTCAAGGGTCCACCACCCTGTACATTGCGTCCCTGAAAGCCGGAATGGAAATCGTGGAGCGGTATTGCCACGCCATGCCTTCTTCCTATTGCCCTATCGGCCTGGATGCCACGGTGGACTACGGAAACTTGGATTTCCGTTTCCGCAATCCCATGGACACCCCGGTGTATATCAGCGCTTGGATGGAGGGGACCACCCTTCATGTGAGCTTTTACGGATGCTTCCCCGAGGAATGGAACCGGGTGGAGGTCTCCTCGGAGCAGACCGGTTCGGAACCGCCCTTGTCTACCGTGACCTTCCGGGAAGACTCCAGTTTGGAAACCGGCCAATATGTGCGCCGTTCTTCGGGCAACACGGGTTATTCGGCCCAGGCTTACCGGAGCTTCTATAAGGGAGATACCCTGGTAAAGAGCGAGGAGCTTTCCTCTTCCTACTATCCGGCCACGGGCATGGTATATGCGGTGGGACCCGACACGGATACGGACAAGGTGGATACCACCAAGGAGTCCGGTACCACTTCGGAAACCAAGGCCACGGTGGAGCCTACCGCTACGCCCAAACCTTCCACCCCCACTCCCACACCGGCTACTCCCACTCCTGTGCCGGCCACGCCTACTCCGGTACCGGCTACTCCTACCCCTGTGCCGGCTACGCCCACGCCGTCTCCTGCGGAGGAACCCACGGAGGAAGCACCTGCTACGTCCACGCCGGACGCCGCTTCCCTGTAAGGAAGAAGGGGTTGGGAAACAGGACGTTCATTTCAGTTTAGAATGTGCGATCCCCAACGCTGCTTGGCGGCGCTGGGGATTTGATGGTTAACACTCTTCCCGATTAAGAGGAATAGCAAGAAAGGATGAGCGAACGTGAAAGACGGATTTTTTCGGATAGCAGCGGCAACCCCCAAGGGGGCGGTGGCGGATGTGGAGGAGAATCTCCGACAGATTCAGGGGATGATCCAGCAGGCTGCGGACCAGGGCTGCGGGGCGATTTGTTTTCCAGAGCTTTCCATGACGGCCTATACCTGCGGCGATCTGTTCAAGGACAGAACTCTGCTCCAGGGGGCGGAAGAAGGGATCCGGAGGCTGATGGAGGCCACGGCTCACCTGGATATTCTCTGCGCCGTGGGGGTACCCGTGCCTTGGGAAGGCTCCCTGTACAATTGCGCGGCTGTTTTCCACAAGGGCCAGCTGTTGGGATTGCCTGCCAAGGAATATATTCCCAATTATTCCGAATTTTACGAGGCCCGTCACTTCACCTCTGCCCCTGCCCCGGCGGAGCTCACCTATGCCGGACAGCGGACTTTCCTGGGAAAGAAGCTGCTGTTTGTCTGTGAAAACGTGCCAGAGCTGTGTGTGGGGGTGGAGATCTGTGAAGACCTGTGGAGCGCTTTGCCTCCCAGCATCGGGTTGGCCAGAAACGGAGCCACTGTGCTTTTGAACCCCTCCTGTTCCGACGAGATTATCGGCAAGGCCGAGTACCGCCGGGATCTGGTGCGGCAGCATTCGGGCCGGTTGTTGGCAGCCTATGCCTACGTGGACAGCGGTCTGGGAGAATCCACCACAGACATGGTGTTCGCAGGCCACGACTTGATTGCCGAAAATGGAGCGCTGCTCCGAGAGAGCAAGCTGTTTACCACGGGAATGATCACCGCCGATGTGGACCTGGAGCGTCTGGCTCAGGAGCGGCGCCGGATGAATACCTGGTGCCCTGCCCATGATGCCTCTTATGTGAGAATTCCCTTCCGCTACGATCCCAGCACCCTGGACCGGTTCCAACCGGAACGGGAATTTGCCCGGTATCCCTTTGTGCCCCAAGACGCGGTAGGGCTCAGCGACCGGTGCCAGGCCATTTTGACCATGCAGAGTGTGGGCCTTGCCACCCGGCTGGAACACATTGGGGGCAAGGTGGCCGTGGTGGGTCTTTCCGGAGGTCTGGATTCCACGCTGGCCTTGCTGGTCACTGTGCGGGCCTTTGACCGGCTGGGGCTGGACCGGAAGGGAATTAAAGCCTTGTCCATGCCCTGCTTTGGCACTACCAGCCGTACCAAATCCAACGCCCAGAAAATCGCAGAGGAGCTTTCCGTGGAGTTCCGGGAAGTATCCATTGAGCGGGCGGTGCGCCAGCACTTCCTGGATATCGGCCAGGAGGAGACCAAACTGGACGTAACCTATGAAAACTCCCAGGCTCGGGAACGGACTCAGGTTCTCATGGATACGGCCAACCGGTTTGGAGGAATCGTCATCGGGACGGGAGACCTGTCGGAGTTGGCTTTGGGATGGGCCACCTACAATGGAGATCACATGTCCATGTATGGGGTTAACGCTTCCATCCCGAAAACCCTGGTACGCCATCTGGTACACTATGTGGCGGACCACAGTGAACCCCGTCTCCAGGCCGCTTTGCTGGATGTGCTGGATACTCCGGTAAGCCCGGAGCTTCTTCCGCCCAAGGACGGAGAAATTGCCCAGAAGACGGAAGAGCTGGTGGGACCCTATGAACTCCACGACTTTTTCCTGTATTACATGCTGCGGTTTGGATTTACGCCCGGGAAAATTTACCGGATGGCCTGCCGGTCTTTTGCCGGGGAGTATGATCCGGACACGGTGAAGCGCTGGATTACGGCTTTCTACCGGCGGTTTTTCACCCAGCAGTTCAAGCGTTCCTGCCTGCCCGACGGGCCCAAGGTAGGTTCTGTAACCCTTTCTCCCCGGGGAGATTTCCGCATGCCCAGCGACGCCAGCTGGAATTTGTGGAAACGGGAGCTGGAAGCCCTGTGACGGAATCTGGGGCGGATTTGCAGAGAAGGAGGTACTGTGTATGCTCGGAAGAGAATCATTTTTGTTGGGGAGGCCCAGCGATCCGGGAGATTCTCCTCGGCGCAGCATTCTGCATTGCCTGAGAATGTTGGCGCCCTTCCAAGAGGCGTTGCCGGAGAGTCCTTACCTGTCCTCGGATATGGCGGAAGGAGAGCGGCAGTTTTACGCATTTTTGCACGGTATTTACGATGAGATGTACGGGGATCCGGGATTTTTCCTGGTACCCGAGACGGAATATGATGCCTATATGGCTTCCCCCGCTCGAAAGGAATGGGAGGAAAAGCACGGCGCCCTTCCGGGAGAGGACGGCCATGTTCCCTCGGACCAGAAGGAGTGCAAGCTGCGCAACCATTTTCAGCAGGCGATCCGCTTCTACGCGGCCTATCTGTACGAGTTGGGGATGCGGGGCAAATTGTCGGAAGAAGGGGTGCTGGAGTTGAGCATCTCCTCCTGGAAAGAAGCCCGGGGGGCCATGGAATGGCCTCATTTGCGGGAAGGCAATGAGGAGCGGTTTCAACGGCTCCATGTGTTGGGGCTGGGAGTGTCTCAGGGTAAAGGCAGCGTCCGGGTGGTCAACCGGGATTTTCCCAAGATGATGTTCGGGCTCTGGGCCCTTTGTGCCGCCCCCAAAACGGCCTATCACCGGATGAACTATCTCCGCTTGGATTACGCCGGGGCCCTGCGGGGCAGTCCGGTCATGGAGGACGTGTACCGTTCCCTGAGCCCGGAACGTGCCCAAATTGCCCGGCAGTTTCATCGAATGCTGGAGGAACGGGAGATCCGTGGGAAGATTAAGCCCCTGCGGGAAATTACTTCGGGAAACCAGTGGAAGGTGGAATATCAGCGGGAGGGCAAAGCGGCAGCCCCTTTGTATGGGGATCCCGATGGGTTGACCTTGTGTCTTCACTGCGGGTCTCCGGAAAAAGGGGAAGCGCTGCTGGCCCGATGGAAGGAACAGGATCCCTCTTTGGCCCGGTGGTTGGAATGTCATATGCCCCAGCACCGGGAATCCCGGCCTGGAAATCCCATGTGCCGGATCGACTTGGAGGAACCCACAGCCCGGGATCTGGAGCGGATTCACACGCTGCTTACCCTGCATCCCGGGAAGGAATAAAAACGCCGAAAAGGGGGACCTGAGAAAGAAGGGAATCTCCCTTTGTGCGGGAGGATGCAATTGAGAAGAAAAGAAGGGCTCCAAAAGGGAGCCGGAAAGGACAGTGTTATGGAAGCAAAACATGTATTGGTGACCATCCCTGTGGAAGAACGTCATGTGGAACAGCTGCGTCAAGCAGCCCCCGATTGGGAATTCCGGTTTCGCAGCAGAGAAGATTTGTTCCCTGCGTCCGTACGGCCTTCTGGTGCGATGGAGAAGCTGCCTGTGACCCAGGAGGACGTGGATTGGGCCCAAATCTGCCTGGGGAATATTTCCCCGGAGCTGATTCACGGATCCCCCAAACTGTTGTGGCTGCAGACCAACAGTGCCGGGGTGGAGGCGTACATCAAGCCCGGAGTGTTGGCGGAAAACACCATGCTTACCAATGCCACAGGGGCCTATGGACTGGCCATCTCCGAGCACATGCTGGGAATGCTGTTGAGCATCATGAAAAAGCTGGAACTGTACCGAGATGCCCAGAAAGAGGGAAAGTGGGAGTCTCTGGGCAGCGTGACCTCGGTGTATGGCGCCACGGTGTTGGTGCTGGGCATGGGGGATATTGGCGGAGAATTCGGCATGCGCTGTAAGGCTCTGGGCGCCAAGGTGATCGGAGTCCGGCGGAGCAACCGGAAGAAGCCCGACTATGCAGATGAAGTCCATCTGTTGGAAGATTTGGACAACCTGCTGCCCCAGGCGGACGTGGTGGCCATCACTTTGCCGGGAACCCAGGCCACCCGGGGTCTCATCAACCGGGAGCGGATCGCCAGCATGAAACCGGGAGCCATTCTCTTGAACGTGGGCCGGGGAACCATTGTGGACACGGAGGCCTTGTGCGACGCTCTGGAGAGCGGTCACCTGGCAGGAGCGGGAGTCGATGTGACGGATCCGGAACCTCTGCCCCCGGAACATCGCCTGTGGCGGATTCCCACGGCAGTGGTGACCCCTCACATTTCGGGATATTATCATCTCCGGGAGACCCACGAGCGGATTGTGGGAATTTTCGTGGAGAATCTGGAACATTTCCAGAAGGGAGAGCCCTTGCGTAACCAGGTGGATTTTGCCACCGGGTACCGGAAGCTGGCGGACCGCTGAGAAAGAAAGGATATTATGGAAGCACAACAGGAACATTATTTGGACAACAGCGCCACCACCCAGGTACTGCCCCAAGTGGCACAACGGGCCGTGGAGCTGATGGTGGAGGAATACGGAAATCCTTCCTCCCTGCACACCCGGGGATTCCGGGCCAGAAAGCAGTTGGAGGATGCCCGGGCTTTGGTGGCGGCCAAGCTGGGCGCGGACCCGGAGGAGATCACCTTTACCAGCGGCGGCACGGAGAGCAACAATCTGGCTTTGCTGGGGGCCGCTCAGGCCAGGCGCCGGATGGGGAACAGAATTGTCACCACAGCGGTGGAGCACGATTCCGTGCTGAATCCCTGTAAGGCGCTGGAGGCTCAGGGATTTGAGGTGATTTATCTAAAGCCGGACCGGCAGGGTAACCTGCCCAAGGAAGCCCTCTTGGAGGCCATTGACTCCAAGACCATTCTGGTCAGCGTGATGCTGGTCAACAATGAGACGGGGGCCATTTTTCCAGTTCAGGAGGCCGCTCGGGCCATCCGGCGGAATAAAGCGCCAGCCCTGCTCCATGTGGATGCGGTCCAGGGATTTGGCAAGCTGGACTTTACGGTTCGGAAACTGGGAGTGGACCTGTTGACTCTCAGCGGACACAAGATCCACGCACCCAAGGGGATCGGGGCCCTGTTTGTGAAAAAGGGAACCAGAATTTTACCTCAGGCCTTGGGAGGCGGTCAGGAACGGGGACTGCGGTCCGGCACGGAAAGTGTGCCCTTGATCTGCGCCCTGGGGAAAGCGGTGGAACTGCTGCCTCCAGCAGGGGAAACCCTTCCCCGGATCCGTGAGCTCAATGACTATTTGCGGGAAAAACTGGCGGAGCTGCCCCAAGTGACCATCCATTCTCCCCAGGACGGGCTGCCCTATGTGCTGAACTTTTCCGCGGGGCAGGTGCGGGGAGAAACCATGCTGCATTTCTTGGCGGAGCGGGGCGTTTTCGTCAGTTCCGGTTCTGCCTGTGGAAAAGCCAAGCCCAGCCATGTGCTGGAAGCTATGGACCTTCCCAAGGACCAGGTGGAAAGCGCCCTCCGGGTGAGTTTTTCCCGGTTCAATACCCGGGAAGACGTGGATGCCCTGGTGGAAAACCTGGCCTTGGGCTTGAGCACTTTGGCTCACAGGGCATAAGGCCGGAATCTTTCCCGGCAGTCTATTTTAGTATTTTGGAGTTGACCAAATGGCACAGGAAGTTATTTTGTTGAAGTTGGGGGAGATTGCTCTCAAGGGGTTGAACCGACGGGCCTTTGAGGACGTTCTCCTGAAGAATATTCGCCGCAGACTGCAAAGCGCCGGGGAATTTTCGGTGTATTCGGTGCAGTCCACCGTGTATGTGGAGCCCAAGAACCCGGAAGCGGACATGGACCTGGCGGAAGACCGGGTGTCCAAGGTGTTTGGCGTGGTGGGCTATGCCCGGGCCGGCGTGACGGAAAAAGACCTGGAAAAAATCCAGGAACGGGCCGGAGAATATCTGGAAGAGGAACTGGAAGAGGTTTCCACCTTCAAGGTGGAATGCAAGCGCAGCGATAAGAAATTTCCCTACAAG
>UQQZ01000061.1 GCA_900543305.1 uncultured Oscillospiraceae bacterium | reverse complement strand
AGGAAGCAGGGCAGCCCCAGCGCTTTCCCGTTTATTCTTCTTCTTCCTCTTCCGGAGCGTCCCAATTGTGCCACACGTTCTGCACGTCGTCGTTGTCCTCCAGAAGATCCAGCATCTTCTGCATCTTGACGATGACCTCTTCGTCATCAATCTTGGTGTAAGTATCGGGGACCATTTCCACTTCTGCGGAAACAAATTCGTACCCCTTCTTCTCCAGGTCTTCCCGGACACCGCTGAAATCGGAAGGTTCGGTGGAAATCTCGAACACGTCCTCATCTGCGGCAAAATCAGAGGCGCCTGCCTCCAATGCATCGGTCATCACCGTGTCTTCGTCCAAGCCTTCCCGCTCAATGACGATGACGCCCTTTTTGTTGAACATAAAGGAAACACAGCCCGTCGTTCCCAGGTTGCCGCCAAACTTGTCAAATGCGTGGCGCACATCCGCGGCCGTACGGTTCCGGTTATCGGTAAGGGCCTCTACAATCACTGCCACACCGCTGGGTCCGTATCCTTCGTAGGTGACGTTTTCGTAATTGTCGTTGTTGCCGTCGCCGGCTGCCTTCTTGATGATTCGCTCAATGTTGTCGTTGGGAACGTTGGCAGCTTTTGCCTTGGCAATGGCGTCCCGCAAACGGGAGTTGGCCGCAGGATCTGCGCTGCCTCCCTCTTTGACCGCCACAGCCAATTCACGGCCGATCTTGGTAAAGATCTTGGCCTTGGCGCCGTCAGCTTTTTCCTTTTTCCGTTTGATGTTGTTCCATTTAGAATGTCCTGACATGATTCAACCGCCTTATCCACTCTAGAGTTTTCTTCGAGTCATCATATCACATTTCTTGGAGGATTTCAAGAGCGATAGCGCGGGCTTGTGCCTCTCCTTGCTCTTTGTTTTCATCCCCCAGGTCTGTGGCGTCCCAAACACCGCACCCCCGCAAGGTGGTATTCATCACGCTGAAGGCCCGTTCCAGCTGATGGGTACAGATATCCACAGCGTAATCATCCTGGGAACCCATGGTCAGCAGCAGCACCGCGTCTCGATGTTTTTTCACCGGCGGTTTCCGGCCCAGAGAAAACCGGGCCTCAAAGTATCGTTGGGTCCTGTCCAGCCAGGCTTTCACCGGAGCGGGATAAGAAAAATTGTATACAGGGGACGCTACCACCAGCAAGTCACACTCCCGAAAGGATGTGTCAAATCCATCCAGATCCCCAAAGGCACAACGCTCCTCCTTGGCACAGACCCGGCAGCCGGTACAGGGATGGACTTTCATTCGGTACAGATCCAGTTCCTCCATCTCCCACCCCTGGTCCTCTTGAAAACATTCCAGAAAACAATTCAGAAGCTGCCTGGTATACCCTTGGCCGTGGGGGGATCCAAATAATACCAGCATCTTTTTCTTCTTGGAAAAGAACGCCATGAAACTTCCTCCTTCTCCCTATTCCCCAGGAAACGGCCTTCATTACCCCAGAACGCCCAAATGCTCCAGCAGAATTTTCAGCCCCATGAGGATCAGAATAATGCCCCCTACCAACTCGGCTTTGCTCTTGTACTTGGCTCCAAACAGACTGCCCACTTTGACCCCCACCATGGAAAGCAGGAATGTGATCACTCCAATGAAGGACACGGCTGCCCCAATATTCACGCTGAGGAAGGCAAATCCTACGCCTACTGCCAGGGCGTCGATACTGGTGGCCACGGCCATGGGCAGCATAGCTTTCACCGACAAGGAAGCGTCGGGACATTCCTCTTCCTTGGAAAGGGACTCCCGCACCATATTGCCTCCGATAATGGCCAGCAGGGCAAAGGCGATCCAGTGATCCACCGCGGTGATCTGGGCCCGGAACTGAACCCCTACAAAGTACCCCACCAGAGGCATCAGTGCCTGAAACCCGCCAAACCAGAGACCCACCAAGGCCATCTGACCCACATTGACTTTCCGCAAGGCAAGCCCTTTACAGATCGACACCGCAAAAGCATCCATGGAAAGCCCAACCGCTACCAAAAACAATTCCAGCAAACCCATTATTTTTCTACCTCCAAGTTTTTTCGGCGTTTTCCGCGCATGAAAAAAGACTCGCGGAAAACACCCCATTCTTATGATGGAACGGGCGTTTTCCATGAGTCTCGTTTTTTCAGACAATACCAGATCCTGAGATCATTGTGTTGACATTGCCGCGGCGCACCGCAAACTACTCCCCCATGGGCAGACCTCCGCAAAATTCACGGAAGGCCGGATGGATTTCCCCGGGCTGTTCCCCATTTCCGGGAAAAAACCAGGTTCGTTGTTTTTTGATTATAGCCTATGGGGCGTTGGTAAGTCAAGGCAAACTTCCCGGAGATTCCCTTCCCGAAGCAACCTGCTATAAGGGGCAAAGACCGGAATTACAGCTTCCAGATATCCCGGTTATACTCTGCCACAGACCGATCGGAGGAGAAGTATCCTGCCTTGGCAATATTCATGAGCATCTTCTTTGCCCAGGACTCCCTATCTTCATAGTCTTCCAGCGCCTGCTCTTTTACCTGGATATATTCCTTCACGTCCAGAAGAGCCATGAACCAGTCTTTCCGGGTCATATCCTTGTACAGCCGGGCCAGGTTTTCCGGATCCCCCAGACGCATCATCTGAGGACTGATGATGAAGTCCACCAGATCCGTGATCTCCTCGTCTACCCCGTAATACTCCCAGGGATGATAGGCACTCTTTTCGTACAGGTCCATCACCGTCTCACTGGACTTGCCGAAAATATAGATGTTCTCTTTGCCCACCAGATCGTGGATCTCCACATTGGCCCCGTCCATGGTGCCCAAGGTCACCGCGCCGTTGAGCATAAACTTCATGTTGCCTGTACCGCTGGCTTCCTTGGAGGCCAGAGATATCTGCTCGGAAATATCACAGGCGGGAATCAAATGCTCCGCCCAGGTGATGTTGTAATTCTCCACCATGACCACCTTCAGCCAGGGGCTTACTTGGGGATCTTTGGCGATGAAGTCCTGCAGACACAGGATCAAATGGATGATGTCCTTGGCAATGATATAGGCAGGGGCTGCCTTGGCGCCAAAAATCAAAGTGATGGGCCGTTTGGGCTTGTGCCCCGCTTTGATCTGCTTGTACTTCCAGATTATATACAGAGCGTTCATCTGCTGGCGCTTGTATTCGTGAAGGCGCTTGATCTGAATGTCAAAGATGGAGTTTGGATCGATGGTTGTGCCAGAGATCTTTTCCATATAGTCGGCCAGATCCTTCTTGTTCCGGTCCTTGATGGCCAGAAGCTCCTGCAAGGTCTTTTCGTCAGACTGGAACGCTTCCAGCTTCTCCAATTCCTGAGCGTCTTTCTTCCAGCCGGCACCAATTTTTTCGGTGATAAACTGAGCCAAGGCAGGATCGCAATGCATGAGCCAGCGGCGGAAGGTGATGCCGTTTGTCTTATTGTTGAATTTTTCCGGATAAATGTCCGCAAAGGCTTTGAGCTCCGAAGTCTCCAAAATCTCCGTGTGGAGGGACGCCACCCCATTGACGGAAAAGCCGTAATGGATATCCATATGGGCCATGTGAACCAACTGGTTTTTGTCCACAATGGCCAGCTTTTCATCGGGATATTTTTCCTTAACCCGCTGGTCCAGTTCCTGGATAATGGGCACCAGATCCGGCACCGCCTCCCCCAGATAGTCCATGGGCCACTTCTCCAGAGCTTCCGCCAAAATGGTGTGGTTGGTGTAGGCGCAGGTCTTCTCCACCGTGGCAATGGCCTCATCAATGGTCAGACCTTCCTGTTTCAGCAGCCGGATCAGTTCGGGGATCACCATGGAGGGATGGGTATCGTTGATCTGAATCACCGCGTATTTGTGCATTTCCTTCAGAGAGCAGCCCCGCTCCTTCAACTCTTTCAAAATCAGCTGGGCTGCGTTGCTCACTATAAAGTACTGCTGATAGACCCGTAGCAGCCGGCCCGCCCGGTCGCTATCATCCGGATAGAGGAACAGGGTCAGGTTGTGGGCAATGTCCTTCTTGTCAAAATCGATGCCCTCTTGGACCAGGCCTTCGTCTACAGTTTCCAGATCGAACAGGTGAAGCCGGTTGACTCCGTTGTCATAGCCGGATACCAACAGGTCGTACATGACGCCCTTTACATCTCCCTGAGGGAACGGCACCGTAAAGCTGACGTCTGTCTTCTCCAGCCATCCCTTGGGGGACAGCCAGGGGTCGGGCCGCTCTACCTGCTTGTGATCTTTGAAATACTGGTGGAACAAGCCAAAATGATACAGCAGCCCCACGCCGTCTCCGGGAAGCCCCAAAGTGGCCGCGGAATCCAGATAACAGGCGGCAAGCCGTCCCAAGCCGCCGTTGCCCAAGGAGGGCTCCACCTCCTGCTCTTCCACTTTGGACAGGTCTTTCCCCGCCTCCGCCAGAGCTTCCTTCACCTGGTCGTAGATTCCCAGGTTGATCAGATTGTTGGACAGCAGTTTTCCCACCAGGAATTCCGCGGAAATATAATAGAGCTTCCGGTTTCCCTGAATCTTGGGGGCGGCCTTCAGTTTGTCCTGGGTCAGCTCCAAGAGGGCTTGGTAAATTTCCTTTTCATTGGCAGCCATCAGGCCCTTGCTGAACCGCAGGCCCACTTTCTGTTCCAATTCATCCCGCATGCGCATCTTTTTTGCCTCCTGTCTCCCGAGCACGGCCATAGATGGTGGTCAGCCGGGCCATTTTCTTCGCCAACTTTTTGGTGGTGCAATCCTTGGGACACCGCCAACGCCAGTTGATCCCTCCCACCGTGGAGGGAATATTCATCCGGGCTTCACTGCCCAGGTTTAAATAATCCTGCAAGGGGATCACCGCCAGGTCCGCCACACTTCCCAAGGCCGCCCGAATAAAGGCCCAGTTGCCGTCTTTGGCATCCTCTAAGCCCAAATAGTCCAGCGCCAGTTTCAGGTCCGCAGGGGATGCCGTGTCCAGCCAACCCCGCACAGTATCGTTGTCATGGGTACCGGTGTACACCACACAGTGAGTAGGCAGGTTGTGGGGCAGATAGGTGCTTTCTTCCCCGGCACTGAAGGCAAATTGCAGCACCTTCATCCCCGGATAGCCGCTGCTCTTCAAAAGCCGGTAGACTGCCGGGGTCAAAAGGCCCAAATCCTCCGCGATGATGGCTGCGTTCTCCACTGACTCATTGATCTTCCGTATAAAGTTCATTCCCGGACCCTTGCGCCAGCGGCCATTTCTGGCCGTATCGTCTCCGTAAGGAATGGCATAATAGCTTTCCAGGCCACGGAAATGGTCGATGCGCAGCACGTCGTACATGGACAGATTGGCTTTGATCCGCTGAATCCACCAGGAATAGCCGTCCTTGGCCATCTCGTCCCAACGGTACAGGGGATTGCCCCAAAGCTGGCCGTCTTCCGAAAAAGCATCCGGCGGACACCCCGCCACCTCAGTGGGCAGGTTGTTTTCATCCAACTGGAACAGCTGGGGCTGAGCCCATACATCGGCGCTGTCCATGGCCACATAGATGGGGGCGTCTCCGATGATTCGCACCCCTTTTTCGTTGGCATATTTCTTCAGGTCCCCCCACTGCTGGAAAAACAGGTACTGGGTAAACACATGGTAATCCACATCTTCCTTGCACCGCTCCTTCCAGGCGTCCAGCACCTTTGGATCCCGCAACCGCAGGCCCTCTTCCCATTCCGTCCAGGGGCGGCCTCCCATCCGGCCTTTTAACGCCATGTACAGAGCATAATCTTCCACCCAGCTCTTGTTCTGTTTCCGGAACCGGGCCAATGCCTTCTGATCGGTAAAATTCTCAAACGTTTTGCGCAATAGCTTTTCCCGGCCTGCCCGCACCGTGTCGTAGTCCACGTAAGATCGGTCTGCACCCCAGTCCGTCCGCTTACACCTGCCCTTTTTCAGCAGGCCCTGCCGGCAGAGCAGCTCCAGGTCAATGAACAGGGGATTCCCTGCAAACGCCGAATAGCTCTGATAAGGACTGTCTCCAAAACTGGTAGGGCCCATGGGCAGCACCTGCCAGTACCGCTGCTTGGCCCGCGCCAGAAAGTCCACCCAATCCCGGGCGGCCTGCCCGAAGGTCCCGATGCCGTATTTGGAAGGTAGACTGCTTACGGGCAGAAGAACTCCTGCCGCCCGCGTCATCCAGGTTTTCCGTGCCATACCAACGCTCCTTTCTGAAAAAGGACAGTTTCCCTGCCCCTGCGTTGTCATTCTTGCCATAGTATACCACCCCTACAAGGGAAATCGCAAGGAAAATTTGGAAAAGTTTTCTAAAAATTAAAAAATATGTCGTAATTTCTTTATCAACTTCGCCTTTTTCTTACGGATCTTTCCCTGGTAAGCAGCAGGCAATCTTGCTGCCCCGGTTTTCCTCAGGCAAAATCCTTTCTCCCGGAGAAGATGGGTTTTTCCGGGCCCATTGTCTTGGAAAAAGAGAAAGTGTCTGCTATAATGGGGAAAGCAATGCGCATTTTTCGGGAAAGGGGCGGGGCTATGCCTACAAAATTACAAATACTGGAGCAATACTTTGGCTATGCGTCCTTTCGGCCAGGCCAGGAAGATCTCATCGATGCCCTGCTTCGAGGCCAGGATGCGGTTGGAATTATGCCAACGGGCGCCGGAAAATCCCTTTGTTTCCAGGTTCCCGCCTTGCTGCTGCCCGGAATTACTCTTGTCATCTCCCCTTTGATTTCCCTGATGAAAGACCAAGTAGGCGCCTTGGTACAAAACGGCGTCCGGGGGGCCTACCTGAACAGCTCCCTTACCTGGGGACAATATCGGACTGCCCTGCGCAACGCACGGGCCGGCGTTTACAAGATCATCTATGTGGCTCCCGAGCGCCTTTTGACCCCGGAATTTCTGGATTTTGCCCAAAGCGCTTCCATCGACATGGTGGTTATCGATGAGGCCCACTGCGTCTCCCAGTGGGGACAGGATTTCCGGCCCAGCTATCTGGATATTCCCGAATTTGTCAACGCCCTCCCCCGACGCCCTGTGGTTTCCGCTTTTACCGCCACCGCCACACCCCAAGTCCGCCGGGACATCCTATCCTTGCTCCAGCTCCGTCACCCCTTTGTGACTGTCACCAGTTTCGACCGGCCTAATCTGTATTTTGAAGTTCTCCGGCCCAAGGACAAGCTCCAGGAACTTCTTCGTCTTTTGGGAGAGCGCCGGGAAAAAAGCGGTATTGTCTACTGCGCCACCCGAAAATCCGTGGAAGAAGTGTGCGATGTTCTCCGGGAACAAGGTTTTTCCGCTACCCGCTATCATGCTGGGTTGGAGGATGGGGAACGGCAAGCGAATCAAAATGACTTTCTCTACGACCGGGCCACGGTCATGGTGGCCACCAACGCCTTCGGCATGGGCATTGACAAGTCCAATGTGTCCTATGTGATCCATTACAACATGCCCAAAGATCTGGAAAGCTACTATCAGGAAGCGGGACGGGCTGGACGTGATGGGCAAAACGCCGAATGTTTTCTTCTCTTTGGAGGTCAAGACATTGCGTTAAACAGATTTCTCCTGGCCCACGGGGAGGACAACCAGGATCTAGATGAGCAAGCACGGGAAGTTCTGGCGCGCCGTGGGGAAGAAAGGCTTCAGGCCATGGCTGGCTACTGCTATACCACCGCCTGCCTGCGGGAATACATTCTCCACTACTTTGGAGAGCATGCACCTACCCGGTGTGAAAACTGCGCCAACTGTACCGGCCATTTTGAAGAACGGGACGTCACTTCCATAGCCCGGGAGATCGCCGTTTGCGTGGGGCATCTCCGGGACCGCTTCGGCGTGAAAATGGTTTTGGATGTACTTCGAGGCAGCAAAAGCGAAAAAGTCCTTCGTCAAGGCTTTGACCGCTATCCCTCTTACGGAAAACTCAGCGCCTATCGGGAAGAGGAGTTGCGAGAGGTGATCAACACCATGGTCCTGCATAATTTTCTGGAACAAACCGATGGAACATATCCCATGCTCCGCCGTGGAGACCGGGCCTTCGACTTGCTGCGAGGAGACGCCCAGGTAATACTCCGGGTCCGACAGGACGGCAAATCCCCTCAGAAAAAAAACTCTCTTCAGGATCTGCCCAAAAGCGATCCGGAATTATACCAGCGGCTGCGGCAGCTTCGGGGCAAACTGTCCGCTCTCCAAAACGTTCCCGTCTATGTGATCTTCTCCAATGCCACTCTGGAAGCCATGGCCGCCTATCAACCCACCACCCCAGGGGAATTTCTGGATGTTCCCGGCGTGGGCCAGGCAAAATTACAGCGGTATGGAAAAGCTTTCCTGGAAGAAATCCACCAGTGGAAATCGGAACAAGGGGATGCCTCCCCCTGCTGACTCCCCCTTTCAACAAAAACCGCCGAACCTGTGAGAAACACTCTCGGTTCGGCGGTTTCCTTTATCGTGCCACCCGTTTGGCCATAAAGATATCTGGTTTTCCAGGACCATTGGCGTCGGGCAGGACGCCTACAATCTGAAACCCCTGTTTTTGATAGAATTCGTAGGGATGCCCCTTCAAGTTTCGGATCTGCCGGATTTTCTCAAACGTGTCTTGGAACAGATCCCCCTGGCTCAAGGACGTCTGGAAAAATTCATCGTCTGTCCCTAAATATAGGGTAAGACATCCTCTCTGAGCGCAGGCCTCCTCCAATCGAGCTACCAAGGCCCTGCCGATCCCCTGCCCACGGCGGGATGTGGTCACCCCCAAAGGATGAAGCTCCCATGCTGTGACTCCATACTGGGGGATGGCACCGACCAGCCCCAAAAGCGTTCCCTCTTCTTCCGCCAGGAAAGCAAGCCTCTCTTCCTCCAAAAGCAGTTTCATTTGCTGCTCAGCCAACTTTCCACTGTAGGCCTGGGGAAAACACTCCTGTAACAGAGCCACTCCTTGACGAAAATACTGCGATTCTCCTCGGGGAAATTCCCGAATTTCCATGAAAAACCCTCCCTATTGGTTTTCAATTCGCCTGCGTTTGTACGCCGGCCTCTTGATGACGCCCCTTGTACTCCATCAATTCTCTCTCATCGGTTTACCTGGGCCCGAAGAGTTTCAAGAGGCTACTTTTCTTCCACTTGCTTCACAGCAACCCCAACGCCACTTTCCAACGGAGCACCCGGCGCACCGACTGCTCCACACGATCCTCCGAGATCTCTCCTTTCTGCACCGCTTCCCAAACTGCCGGATACTGGGTGGAATAATCGGAACAACACAGCAAGTCGTTGCCCGCCAACACTGCCTGCACCGCTGCACTGGAAGCATCACAGTAGTCTTGAATGGCGCCCATCACCAAATCATCTGTGATGACACATCCGGTAAATCCCAGTTCTTCCCGCAATACCCGATGCCATTCCCCTGAGAGAGAAGCCGGTTTTTCGTCGTCCACACAGGTCACCACATTGTGGCTTACCAGAACGCAGCCTGCCCCTGCCCGGATGCCTTCTCGAAAAGGCAGAAAATCTTCTTCCAAGAAATCGGCGTAGGAGCGGCGGTCCACCACAACCCCCGTATGGGTATCCCCGTTCTCCCCGTAACCGGGAAAGTGTTTCAGGACACATCCCACGTTCTCTTCCCGGTAGACACCCACCGTCTCACGGACAAAATCGCCAGTCACCTGAGCATTCTGACCCAAGGAACGGCTGTACATAAAGGCGTCCTCCTTCTGGGAAACGTCGCACACCGGAGCAAAATTCACGTTGATCCCCAGTTCCTTCAGCAACTGGCACTTTTCCGCTTCCGTTTCGGTCACCATGGTCAAGCCGCCCTGTTTAAACAGTTCCCTGGGAGACGGAAATGGAGTCTCCCGCAAATTGGGGTTGAGACTGACCCGAACCACGGTTCCCCCTTCCTCGTCCACTCCCATCAGCATGGGAATTTTCGCCTCTTTCTGACAAGCCTCCACCTGGGCCGCAACTTCCCCTTTCGTCAGCTCCTGAAAGTCCCTTCCGAATAGAATGTATCCCCCAAACTGATAGCGGGCCTCTTCCTCGGGAGCTTTTTTACCAGGGTACCGGACAAAAAACAACTGGCCCACCTTTTCCTCCAAGGTCATTGTATCCAGAAGTTTCTCCACCTGGGCGTAGGCCTCCGGAACTGTCACCGTCACTTGCAGGGCCTTTACCTGATTCTCCTGACGCTCCTGGGGACGATAAATCACCTGTGCCCGATTTCCCTGTAAGAGCTCATCGTCTTCCATGTGTTCCCGGGAAGGGATCACCGTCAGTTGGGTCCCATCCTCCAGCAAAAGGGTAAAACTGCTTCGCCGGACTGCGGTAATCTCTCCTTCTACGGTGACCGGTTCTGCCGGTGTCTCCCTTTGCACAGGAAAATGACTGGCAGAAGGTGTAACGGTGGGTGCCATCGCTTCCAAAGTGGAAGAGTTTCCCTGGGTGTTTTGGGAAAACTCTGGGGCACATCCTCCAAACAACAGGGGTATCCCCAACAACAGCACAATCATTCGAAAGATGGGACTTCTCCGTTTCATAGATTTCCCCTTTCTCCATGAAATGGCTTTTTTTGCTAAAAAATGGGAGGAAGCGTATCCGCTTCCTCCCCAGTATACCGGACCAAAGACAAAAAGACAAGGCGTCTTCTGTCTCCTTATTTCACTTCAACAGTCCAGCCAAAGGTGTCCTCCACCTTGCCGGTCTGGATGCCGGTCACCGTATCGTAGAGCTTCTGGCTCACAGGTCCGATGCCGCCGCCGGAGATTTCCATGACGGTGTTCTCATACCGCAGAGCACCCACGGGAGAAATAACCGCAGCAGTACCACTGCCCCAGCACTCTTCCAAGCTGCCGTCTTTTGCGGCGGCAACCAGCTCGTCCACGGAAATGCGGCGCTCTTCCACTTCCATACCCCAATGCTTGCACAGATCGATGCAGGAAGCACGGGTCACACCAGGCAGGATACTGCCGTTGAGCATAGGAGTGACAACCTTGCCGTTGATCTTGAAGAAGATGTTCATGGCGCCCACTTCTTCAATGTACTTGCGCTCTACGCCGTCCAGCCACAGCACCTGGGAATACCCTTCGTCATGGGCCTTCACCTGAGCCTTCAAACTGGCCACATAGTTGCCGCCGGTTTTGGCCTCGCCAATGCCGCCCCGAACTGCACGCACATAATCGTCTTCAATCCAGATCTTCACAGGATCCAGACCGCTTTCGTAGTATGCGCCGGAGGGAGACAGAATGATGATAAACAGATAAGTATCAGAAGGCCGTACACCCAGGAAGGGATCGGTGGCGATGATAAAGGGTCGAATGTACAGAGAAGTGCCAGGCTGGGTGGGGATCCAATCCTTGTCCACACTCACCAGAGTGGTCAGGGCGTTCAGGAAGTCGTCCTCGGGAATTTCCGGGATGCACAGACGGCGGTTGGAGTTGTTGGCACGCTCAATGTTCTTGTTGGGACGGAACAACAGCACCCGGCCATCTTCCGTCTTATATGCCTTCAAGCCCTCGAACATCTCCTGGCCATAATGGAACACCATGGCGGAAGGCTCCAGGGAAATGGGCTGATAAGGAACAATCTTAGGATCATGCCAGCCCTTCTCGCGGTTGTAGGGCATAACATACATATGGTCGGTAAAGATCTTACCAAAGCCCAGCTTGGACTGGTCCGCCGGCTTTTCCTTGGGAGTTTTCGTCCGTTCAATCTTGATTTCCTGCATAATATAACACCTTTCCTTTTCAAAGCCGCCAACGGGCTTCGGCCTTATGAGCGGTCTTCTTTTCAAAAAATTATAGCACAATGGGAGAATTTTGCAAGAACCATGCCCCTTCTCCTGCAAAAAAGGTGATTCCCCCAGTTTTTTTCCACTTTCACCTTGTATCAGGGCAAATTGTATAAATCCCGTCGGATCACTTTTGACAGGCTGCCACAAAGGCCCGGAAAATCTTCCGGCTGTTCTCATCGCTGAGCCGGGAAAATTCCGGGTGCCACTGAACCGCCAACGCAAAGGTATGCTCCGGCAGATACACCGCTTCCACCAAGCCGTCCGGCGCTTTGGCCGCCACCTGCAATCCTTTTCCCAGATTCTTGATGCCTTGGTGATGATAGCTGTTAACCCCCATCTCCGTGACACCCACAGCCTCATACAAGGGGGTATCCTTTTCAATGGTCACCATGTGGGCCACCTTGTCATAGGGCTCCGTCTCGTGATGTTCCACATCGCTGGGGTAATCGGTGGGAATATCCTGGTATAAGTCGCCTCCCAGCATCACGTTAAACAGCTGAATGCCCCGGCAAATACCCAAAAGCGGTTTCCCTGTTTTCAGAGCCAGAGGGAAGAATTTCTCCTCCATCCGGTCCCGCTCCGGGCACAACACTCCGCATTTTTCCCGGGATTCCGCCCTGTAAAAGTCCGGGTCCACATCGTGACCGCCGGGAAACAGGAACCCGTCAAAGGTATCCGCGTACTGGGCCAAAGCTTCCGGGTCTTCCGTCAGGGGAAGAATCACCGGAGCGGCGCCGGCGTCTTCCAGCCCTTTGGCGTAACCGGGCAGCATCCAGTAACTTTCCAGTTTTTCGTCGTATAAGGACACAATACCAATCATCGGTTTCATCATGTTCTCTCCTCTCAGGGATGGTTATTTCGAAAACGTTCCTGCCTAGCATACCACAGGCCAGGGGGCTTTTGCAATATTTCCTGGGAAAAGCTGCAAATTCCCCTGTTGCCTTTCCCAAAAGCTTCCTCTATAATGGAGAAAACAACAACGAGGATGTGTGATACTATGGCTCTTTTGCAATGCACTTTCTTTTCCCGTTCCCTGATGCGCACCGTGCCCATTCAGGTGATTCTTCCCACCGACAAAACTCTGGGACAAAATGACGCCCTTCCTCAGGATCGACCTCTGAAAACCCTCTATCTGCTCCATGGAATTTTCGGAGATCAAACCGATTGGGTCTGCGGTACCCGAATCCAGGCCTGGGCCCAGGATCGAAATTTGGCTGTGGTGATGCCCGCCGGCGAAAACAGCTTCTATGTGGATAATCCCAAATCCAGCGCCCTCTACGGCACCTTTATCGGCAAAGAGCTGGTGGAATTCACCAGGCGCTCTTTTCCCCTTTCCCGAAACAGGGAAGATACCTTCATCGGGGGCTTATCCATGGGCGGTTATGGGGCCATTGTCAACGGACTGCAAAACCCGGAGACCTTCGGGGCTGTCTGCGCCTTCTCTTCCGCTTTGATTCTGGATTCTGCTCAGGAACACAAGGAATACACCGATGACCTGATGACCAACCGGGGCTACTATGAATCCGTCTTCGGGGATCTTTCCAAGCTTCGGGGCAGCAAGATGGACTACGATGCCCTGGCAGAACAGGTGGCACCTTTGGCGGAAAAACCCAAATTTTTCCTGGCCTGCGGCACGGAGGACAGCCTGATCGGCGTCAATCGCGATTTCCGGGACCACCTTCAAAAGTTGGGCTACGACGTAACCTACCTGGAAGGGCCCGGTGTCCACGACTGGTATTTCTGGGATGAGTATATCTTAAAAGCCCTCAACTGGCTGCCCTTAAACCCTGCTGTCCAAGGAATCAGTTCAGGCCACGTCCAAGGCTGAGCCTTGACCTATAACGGGGGAACGCTGGTACCTCGCTTCTTTGGCAGGGAGTAAAGCTTTAGAGGTCGCGGTTGGATACCCGCTGGAAAACGAATTCTGCAGTGAGCCACTGGCTAAGCCTTGACCCACCGATTGAATGATTGGAGGAGTGTAGTATGTCTCTGGTACATTTTAATTTTGAAAGCCAATGTTTGGGAAACAATACGGATATTTCTGTGATTCTGCCGGACAAGCCCCGGGAATTGACCCCTGCGGAATTCTATGGCAGTGGGAAAAAATACCCGGTGCTCTGGTTACTCCACGGAACCTTTGGAGACCACACCGATTGGGTCCGAAAAAGTATGATCGAATTGTATGCCCGAGAGAAAAACCTCATTGTGGTCATGCCCAGCTGCTTAAACGCCAACTACTTGAACTGGCCAGGCTTTGGCACCGGATATCGGGCTTGGGATTACTTATTTGAGGAATTGATGCCTTTGATCCACAACTGGTACCCTGCGTCCAACAAACGGGAGGACAACTTTATTGCCGGATTATCCATGGGAGGCCGCGGCGCCATTCAGTACGCTGCGGGCCATCCCGAAAAATTCGCTGCCGCTGCCATCCTCTCCTGCGCTCCCAATGACCTGCACAAGACAGTGCTTCACACCCCAGGAGCCACAGGAGATCAGGTTGCCTTTGACCGCCGGGTACAAAACCTGGTAAACAACTTCGGCGGCATGGAAGGATATCTGGAATCTCAGGCAAATGTTTGGGACCACTTGCCTCAACTGATCCAAGAAGGCAACTTGCCCAGACTCTACTTTTGCAGCGGCAAGGAGGATTTTCTCTATCCCGCTTACCAGACTTTCAAGGAATACGCCCAGAAAATCGGCCTCCCTGCCACCTTTGAAGAAGCAGAGGGGTACACCCATGAATGGCGGTTCTGGGATCTATTTATCCAGCGGGCTTTGGAGTTTTTTGGCCTGTAACCCACAAGTTAAATGTTTTTCTTCCAAGAGGGCCCCTAGGGGCCTTCTTTTTGTATATAAAGAAAACCACTCGCTGGGCGAGTGGTTCAAGAAAAGGCTT
>UQQZ01000060.1 GCA_900543305.1 uncultured Oscillospiraceae bacterium | reverse complement strand
GTCAGAGTTGTGAACGACCACCTTGTGAACGGCAATGTGGTAACGGAATACACCATTGGAGCCAATGCCATCGGAGCCAAATAATAAGGAGGGAAAAGGATGTTTCGTTCAAACGTTCTGGTCTGCGGAGGTACGGGATGTACTTCCTCCAACAGTGAGCAGATCATTGAAAAACTGAAAGAAGAGATCAAGGCCCAGGGCCTTGAGAAAGAAGTCAACGTCATCCGCACCGGCTGCTTTGGCCTGTGCGCTTTGGGTCCCATCATGGTGGTGTATCCGGAAGGCGCTTTCTATAGCCGTGTCACCCCCGAGGATGTGCCGGAGATCGTTTCCGAGCACCTGCTCAAGGGCCGTATTGTCAAGCGTCTTTTGTACCAGGAGACCGTCCTGGACGACGATACCACCAAGTCTCTGAATGAGACCACCTTCTATGCCAAGCAGATGCGAATTGCTCTGCGCAACTGCGGCGTGATCAACCCCGAAAACATCGATGAGTACATCGCTCAGGACGGCTATGCTGCGTTGGGCAAGGTGCTCACCGAGATGACTCCTCAGGAAGTCATTGACCTGGTGTTGGCTTCCGGACTGCGCGGCCGTGGCGGCGCCGGCTTCCCCACCGGTCGGAAGTGGCAGTTTGCCCGGAACAACGATGCGGACCAGAAGTACGCCTGCTGCAACGCCGACGAAGGCGACCCCGGCGCGTTTATGGACCGTTCCGTGCTGGAAGGTGACCCCCACAGTGTGCTGGAAGCCATGGCCATTGCCGGTTATGCCATCGGCGCATCCCAGGGCTATATTTACATCCGTGCCGAGTATCCCATCGCTGTGAAGCGGTTGCAGATTGCCATCAAGCAGGCTCGGGAATACGGCTTGCTGGGCAAGAATATTTTCGATTCCGGCTTTGACTTCGATATCGATATCCGTCTGGGCGCCGGTGCCTTTGTGTGCGGCGAGGAAACTGCCCTGATGACCTCTATCGAAGGCAAGCGCGGCGAGCCTCGTGTGCGTCCTCCCTTCCCGGCTGTCAAGGGCCTGTTTGGGAAGCCCACCGTGCTCAACAACGTGGAAACCTACGCCAACATTCCCCAAATCATTTTGAAGGGCGCTGAGTGGTTCCGTTCCATCGGCACCGAAAAGAGCCCCGGCACCAAGGTCTTCGCCTTGGGCGGCAAGATTACCAACACCGGCCTGGTGGAAGTCCCCATGGGCACCACCCTGCGGGAAGTGGTGGAGGAAATCGGCGGCGGCGTGCCCAATGGCCACACCTTTAAGGCTGCCCAGACCGGCGGTCCTTCCGGTGGCTGCATTCCTGCCAAGCTCATCGATACTCCCATTGACTATGACAACCTGATTGCCATCGGTTCCATGATGGGTTCCGGCGGCTTGATCGTCATGGACGAGACCACCTGTATGGTGGATATCGCCAAGTTCTTCCTGGAGTTCACCGTGGATGAATCCTGCGGTAAATGTACTCCCTGCCGTGTGGGTACCAAGCGTCTGCTGGAGATCCTGAACAAGATCACTTCCGGCAACGGCACTCTGGAAGACATCGACAAGATGGAAGAGCTGTGCTATTACATCAAAGAAAACTCTCTGTGCGGCTTGGGCCAGACTGCGCCCAACCCCGTGCTCTCCACACTCAAATATTACCGGGATGAGTATGAGGCCCATGTGGTGGAGCATCGCTGCCCCGCCGGTGCCTGCAAGGCTCTGACCAACTTCTACATCGAGGCCGACAAGTGCAAGGGCTGCACCCTGTGCGCCCGGAACTGCCCGGTCGGCGCTATCAGCGGCTCCGTCAAGCAGCCTCACGTGATCGACACTACCAAGTGCATCAAGTGCGGCGTCTGCATGGAGAAGTGTAAGTTTGGCGCTGTGGTGAAGAAATAAGAAAGGAGTGTGCGAACATGGAACAGGTCAATATTAAGATCAACGGCGTTTCCTATGAAGTGCCGGGGGATTCCACCATTCTGGAAGCCGCCCGCTACGCCGGTATCGATATCCCCACCCTCTGCTACCTGAAAGACATTAACCAGATTGGTGCCTGCCGCATGTGCATGGTGGAGGTCAAGGGGGCAAGATCTCTGGTGGCTGCCTGCGTGTATCCCGTCAACGACGGCATGGAGGTGTTCACCAACAGCCCGAAGGTCCAGGAGTCCCGCCGGATGACCTTGGAACTGCTGCTGTCCGTCCACGATAAGAAATGTCTGTCCTGCGAGCGCAGCGGCAACTGCGAATTCCAGAAGCTGTGCAACGACATGGGCATTGAGGAAGAGAACCGCTTTGAAGGTTCCGTTCCTGCCGGCAAGAAAGATTTTTCCACGCTGTATCTGGAACGCAACAATGCAAAGTGCATTCTGTGTCGCCGTTGTGTGGCTGCCTGCCAGAACCAGCATGTTTCCGTCATTGGCGCCAACAACCGTGGCTTTGACACGGAGATCGGCTGTGCCTTTGAAAAGCCCCTGGGGGATGTGGCCTGCGTGGCCTGCGGCCAGTGCATTGTCAGCTGCCCCACCGGCGCCCTGACCGAGAAGGACAACACCCAGGACGTGATCGACGCTCTGAACGATCCCGAAAAGATCGTCATTGTGCAGACTGCTCCCGCAGTACGCGCTGCCCTGGGCGAAGAGTTCGGTATGCCCATCGGTACCAACGTGGAGGGCAAGATGGTTGCCGCTCTGCGCCGCCTGGGCTTTGACAAGGTGTTCGACACTGACTTCGGCGCCGATATGACCATCATGGAAGAGGCTTCCGAGTTTATCGACCGTGTGAAGAACGGCGGCAAGCTGCCCATGATCACTTCTTGTTCTCCCGGCTGGATCAAGTTCTGCGAGCATTATTATCCCGACTTGCTGGATAACCTTTCCACCTGCAAGTCTCCCCAGAACATGGCCGGCGCCCTGATCAAGACCTGGTATGCCCAGAAAGAGGGCATCGATCCCAGCAAGATTGTTTCCGTTTCCGTCATGCCCTGCACGGCCAAGAAGTTCGAGATCAAGCGGGACGACGAAGATGCAGCCGGTCTGCCCGACGTGGACATCAGCATCACCACCCGCGAGCTGGCTCGCCTGATCAAGAAGGCCCAGCTGAACTTCGAGCGTCTGCCCGATGAGAAGTTTGACGACGCCATGGGTGTT
The DNA here is from genome assembly GCA_900543305.1 of uncultured Oscillospiraceae bacterium. Lineage (GTDB taxonomy): Bacteria > Bacillota > Clostridia > Oscillospirales > Acutalibacteraceae > Acutalibacter. The sequence goes on along the minus strand of UQQZ01000060.1, from coordinate 11,527 downwards.
TCCACCGGCGCTGCCGTCATCTTCGGCGCTACTGGCGGCGTGATGGAGGCTGCCCTGCGTACCGCCGCTGACTTGCTCACCGGCGAGAGCCAGGACAACATTGAATACACCGAGATCCGCGGCACCGAAGGCTTTAAGGAGGCTGTGTACAAGGTGGCCGGCATGGACGTGAAGGTAGCTGTTGTCAGCGGTCTGTCCAATGCGGATGCGCTGCTGAAGAAGGTGCGCGCAGGAGAAGCGGACTATCAGTTTATCGAGGTCATGTGCTGCCCCGGCGGCTGCATCAACGGCGGCGGCCAGCCCATCCAGAGCTCTAACGCACACAGCTTTTATGATATTAAGAAGCTCCGTGCTCAGGCTCTGTATGACCAGGATAAGGAGATGCCTCTCCGGAAGAGCCATCTGAATCCCGTGCTGCAGAAGTGCTACGAGGAGTTCCTGGGGACTCCCGGCAGCCACAAGGCCCACGAGATTCTCCACACCACCTACGTCAAGCGTGGTTATTGATTGCTATTTTGAAAAAAGGCGTGCTGGAAGCAATTCCGGCACGTTTTTTTCTGGTTTTTTTCGGAGAAAGGAACAGCTTAAGCCCTTGCAATATGGTCTTTCCGGGGAGAATCGGGGAAAACCTCTGGTGTTTACTAGTGCCCCAAAATGATGTATAATAGGCACCACAAAGGAAATGGAAGCGAGGGGATGTTGGGTGACCCGTCTGCGTCAAGTTGCCCGGGGATTGGGAAGCGTGATTTGCATAGGCGGATGCGTGTTTTTCCTGCTGCCGGTGTTGCGTAATGGATTTCGTTTGGGTGCCGCCTTTGGATTTGGCGTGTGCTTGTTGGGATTGCTGTTGCTGCACTTTTTTGGAAAGATATCCCGGATGGGTGGTTGGCGGCAAGCGGCAGTCCGGCTCATTACGGCATTTTACTGTATAGGGCTCCTTTGGGCAGGCTATTTGACAGGTTTGATCCTATCGGCCCAATTTGCCACACCCCCGGAAAACACCGATGTGATTGTCCTAGGGGCACAGGTTTACGGGCCCGAAAAGATGGGAAGCAGCCTGGCCAGTCGAGTGGAACGGGCTTATACCTATCTGGAAGCCAATCCAGATGCTCGGTGTATTGTCACCGGAGGGCAGGGCAGCGACGAGCCCTGTCCGGAGGCTCTAACCCAGAAAAATGTGTTGGTGGGGAAAGGAATCCAGGAAGATCGAATTTTCCTGGAAGATCGTTCTCACAACACTCGGGAAAATTTCAAGTTTGCCAAGGAGATCCAGGAAGAACAGGGACTGGGAGAAAATGTAGTGGTGGTCACCCAAGGCTTTCACATGTATCGGGCCATGCAACTTGCCAAGGCTGCGGGGTTTACGCCATACAGCCTGGTGTCTGAAACGGACCCTTTGTTGTTGCCTGAGTATTACGGAAGAGAGCTGCTTTCTCTGACCAAGTGGTGGGTGGAGCAGTGGATCATAGAATGAGGAAAGGAGCACGGCTATGGAGGTGTTGATCCAAAATGTCCGGATCATCGATCCTTCCCAGGGGTTAGACCAGGTGGGGGATTTGTTGCTGAAGGGGGGCAAGGTGGCCCAGATCGGGAAGAACCTGCCCGTATCCGGAATGGAAGAACGGGTGGATGGAACTGGGTTGGTGGCAGCCCCGGGGCTGGTGGACATGCATGTGCACTTGCGGGATCCCGGTCTGACCCACAAGGAAGATGTGTTTTCCGGGTGCCGGGCAGCTGCCGCAGGCGGGGTGACCAGCCTGCTTGCCATGCCCAATACCAAGCCCGCCATGGATACCCCTGAGACGGTGCGGGCCCTGCTGGAGAAGGCGAAGGAGGCCGACGCAGGGGTGTATACAGCTGCCTGCATCACCCAAGGGCTTCAAGGAGATGCCTTGACCGATTTGGAGGCCTTGCGGGAAGCCGGGGCCATTGCCCTCAGCGATGACGGCCGTCCCGTAGTGAACACCAGGTGCCTGTTGGATGCCCTGGAGCGGGCGCCCCAGTTGGGAATGACGGTGACAGCCCACTGTGAGGACTTGTATCTGGCGGCAGGTGGGTTGATGAATGAGGGAGAGGTTTCCCGGAAGCTGGGGGTACCGGGTATTCCTGAGGCGGCGGAGGACTGCGGTACTGCCCGGGAAATTGCGGCGGCGGCTTCCATCGGCGCGCCGATCCATATCTGTCATGTGAGCACCAAGGGATCGGTGGAACTGATCCGAGATGCCAAGGCCAGAGGAGTGAAGGTCACGGCGGAGACCTGTCCCCACTATTTGCTTTTGACGGAGCAGGCTTTGGAGACCCGAGACGCGGATTACCGGATGAACCCGCCCCTGCGCCGGGAGGAAGATCGGCTGGCCTTGATTGAAGGGCTGAAAGATGGCACGTTGGACGCCATTGCCACGGATCATGCACCACACACACCAGAGGAGAAGAAGGATTTTCTGAAGGCTCCCAATGGTTCCATCGGAATGGAGACCTCTTTGGCAGCCACTCTCACAGCGCTGGAGGGAAAGCTGTCCTTGGAGAAGATCCTGGATAAAATGAGTTGGAACCCTGCACGGATTCTGGGGATTCCTGCCGGCACCTTGAAGGAGGGCGCTTCGGCAGATGTGGTGTTGTTTGACCCGAATGAGACCTGGGTGGTGGACGAAAATGCCCTCCACGGTAAGAGCAAAAACACGCCTTTCAAGGGGATGACCTTGAAGGGTAAGGTAAAGATGACTTTCTTCCGGGGAAGAAAGGTCTATGAAGATCGGTAATTTTGGGAAGGGGTATACCCCGGCCTATATCATATGAAAAAGGGAAAGGACGATTCCTATGTCAATGGACAAACTGCTGGAAAAAATTGTGGAAAAACAAAATCCCACCGTGGCGGGCCTGGACCCCAAGCTCAGCTACATTCCGGAGGAGATGCGGCAAGCGAGCTATGAAAAATACGGCAAAACCCTGGAAGGGGCAGCCGATGCCCTGCTCAGCTTCAACAAGGGCCTCATTGACGCCCTGTGCGATATTGTTCCTGCGGTAAAGCCTCAGGCTGCCTATTACGAGATGTATGGCTGGCAGGGAGTCAAAGCCCTGACCGAAACCATTGCTTATGCCCGGGAGAAGGGGATGTTTGTCATCACCGACGGCAAGCGAAACGACATCGGGGCCACCATGACCGCTTATGCTGCTGCCCATCTGGGAATGACGCAGGTGGAAGACGAGACCTGGGAAGCGTTTGGGGCTGATGCTTTGACCGTCAACGGATATTTGGGCACTGATGGAATCAACCCGCTGCTGGAAGTGTGCCAGAAAGAGGACAAAGGCATTTTTGTGCTGGTAAAGACCTCCAACCCCTCTTCTGGGGAATTGCAGGATCGAACCCTGACGGAGGGGGAGACCGTGTACCGGGCTATGGGTGCCATGTGTGAAGGCTGGGGAGAAAAACTGCCTGGCAAATATGGTTACAGCGGGGTGGGCGCCGTGGTGGGCGCCACCTATCCCGCCCAGCTGGGAGAATTGCGGGCAGCGCTGCCTCACACCTTCTTCCTGGTTCCCGGTTACGGTGCCCAGGGAGGTGCGGCGGACGACGTAGCTCCCGGCTTTGACAAAAACGGGCTGGGAGCCATTGTGAATTCCTCTCGGGGCATCATGTGCGCCTGGCAGAAAGAGGGAGTAGACGGCAGTGAGTACGCAACTGCTGCCCGTCGGGAAGCCATCCGGATGCGGGATCAGATTGTGGGCCGCGTGGGAAAGATTACCCTGCCCTGAGGATAAGAGGAGAAAAACCTATGAAATACGATTCCAAAAACTGTAGATTGCTGACTTCCCGTCAGCTCACAGGCGACGTTTTTGACTTTGTCCTGGAAGCTCCGGAACTGGCAGCCCTGGCTCATCCTGGCCAGTTTGCCCAAATTCGCCTTCCCGGCCACGCTCTGCGCCGGCCCATCTCCATCTGTGGCATTGACAAGGAAAAGGGAACCCTCCGTTTCGTGTTCCAAATTCGTGGGGAGGGCACGGCGGAACTGGCCCAGTTCCAGCCCGGCAGCGAAATTGAAATCCTGGCGCCCTTGGGAAACGGTTTTCCCGTTGACCCCACAAAACGCACCTTGTTGGTGGGCGGCGGCATAGGCGTGCCTCCCTTGTTGGGGGTAGCAGCCCAGTTGGGAGAAAATGCCGTGGCCGTTCTGGGGTTCCGCAATAAAAACGCGGTGATCCTGGAAGAAGATTTCCAAAAGGTGGGGGCGAAGACACTCATCGCCACTGATGACGGTTCCTACGGTCATCACGGCCTGGTGACCGACCTGTGCAAGGATCAGCAGTTTGACTGCGTCATGGCCTGTGGTCCGGCTCCCATGCTGAAAGCCGTGAAAGCCTTGGCCGAGGAGCGAGGTGTGCCTTGCTATGTCTCCTTGGAAGAGCGAATGGCCTGCGGGATTGGGGCCTGCTTGGGATGTGCCGTGGCCTTGCTGAAGGAAGATGGTACCCAGTATTTTGGCCATGTGTGCAAAGATGGCCCGGTGTTTGAATCTCACCGGGTGGCGTGGTAAAGGAGGGGGAAGAAAAATGGCAGATTTACGAGTTACAGTAGCCGGCGTAGAGTTTGCAAATCCCTTGATCGCCGCCTCGGGAACCTTTGGCTTCGGCCGGGAATACAGCGAGTTTTATCCCCTTTCCGTGCTGGGAGGCATCTCTTGTAAGGGAATCACCATTAAGGAGCGGCCCGGTAACCCGCCTCCCCGGGTGACGGAGGCTCCTGGAGGCATGCTCAATGCGGTAGGGCTGCAGAATCCAGGTGTGGATCACTTTATCCAGGAGGATCTTCCCTGGCTGTCCCAGCAGGGGACCAAGATCATCGCCAATGTGGCGGGCAACGCCCCGGAAGATTACTGCGCCACAGCGGAGAAATTAAACGACACCTGTGTGGACATGGTAGAGCTGAACATCTCCTGCCCCAATGTGAAGCAGGGGGGCGTCCAGTTTGGCACCACCACCGAAGGTGTGTACGGCATCACCAGCGAAGTGCGCAAGCACTGCAAGAAGCCATTGATGGTAAAGCTTTCTCCCAACGTGACAGACATTTCCGAAATGGCCGTTGCCGCGGAATGTGCAGGGGCGGACGCGGTATCCCTCATCAATACCCTGACCGGCATGCGCATCGATATCCACACCCGTCGCCCCATCATCCGGAACAATACCGGCGGCTTTTCCGGGCCTGCTCTGTTGCCCATTGCGGTGCGCATGGTGTGGCAGGTGGCCCAGAAGGTGAAAATTCCCATTGTTGGTCTGGGTGGGATCTCTACCTGGCAGGATGCGGTGGAAATGCTTTTGGCCGGCGCTACGGCTCTGCAGATTGGCACGGTGCTTTTTACAGATCCTTACGCGCCCATCAAGATCGCGGAGGGCTTGTCAAAATATATGGATGAAAACGGGATTCAATCCCTTTCTGAGTTGACGGGAGGTGTGAAGCCATGGTGACCACCCTGTATGTGGTCCGTCACTGCCAGTCGGTGGGAAACTTGTCCGGCCGGTTTCAAGGCCGTTATGACGCGGCAGTGAGCGAGACGGGGGAAAAGCAGTTGGACTTGCTTGCTTTGCGGTTTCGGAACGTGCATCTGGACGCCGTCTACTCCAGCCCCTTGACCCGTGCCTACCGCACTGCGGAAGCCATCAACAAATTTCATGGGCTCCCTATTCAGAAGGACGACGGCCTTATGGAAATCGATGTGGGGGAGATGGAAAACCTGCCACTGCCGGAGATTGGGGAAAAATTTCCGCAGACAGCCCATGACTGGGACCAAGCTCCAGATTTGTGCTGCTTCCCCGGAGGGGAGACCATGGCCCAAGTGTATGCTCGGGCAGAAAAAACCTTTCGAAAGATTGTGGAGGAAAATCTCGGGAAAACTGTGGCAGTGGCCACCCACGGGGGTTTGATCAAGAACTTGTACGCGTTGGTCCAGTTCGGTTCCATCGAGGGTCTGCGCCAGAGTGCGGTGTTTGGCAATACCAGCGTCAGCATCTTGGAAGCAGAAGAGGGCAAGTTCCGTTTTAAATCTGTCAATGATATGTCCCATTTGCCGGAAGAGCTGCGCAAGCCCCCTATGCTGTATTCTTTCCATACGGAGGCCGTATGATTGTATTGGGAATCGACCTGGGAAAAGCCAGGACCGGCGTGGCTATTTGTGATAAAGGAGAACTGCTTGCTTCCCCGCTGACGGTGGTCCAGGAGCACAACCGGGAACGGTTAGTAGACTGCCTGGCCGCCTTGGCCAAGGAAAACCGAGCGGAGGTGTTGGCTGTGGGATTGCCCAGGAACATGGACGGTACCGAAGGAGCCAGTGCCCAGAATGCCCGGGAAGTTGGCGCCCTGCTGAGGGAAGCCACGGGACTTCCCGTGGAATTTGTTGACGAACGGGGGACCACGGTGACGGCCCACGGGTATTTAAACGATACCAATACCAGGGGTAAGCGCCGGAAGGCGGTGGTGGACGCGGTGGCGGCCACGGTGATCCTGCAGAACTATCTGGATTATCGGCGGCTCCATGCTAGGGGGGAAGTTTCCCTCTAAATTGGGAAACCGATACAAAATACCTTTACAGAACCCTGAGATCATAGTATAATCAAACCAAATGATTGGGATTTCAGCCCAATATATGGGAAGGAGCAGACCATGGAAAACTACCAGATCATCACCGACTCCACCGCGGATTTGACCCCTGAGTTGATCCGGGAACTACAGGTCCAGGTGATTCCTTTGTGTTATATGATGGACGGGAAGACCTACCACAACATCCCCGGAGGAGGGGAGATGGACGATCCCACCTTTTATGGCAAGCTTCGGCGGGGAACCATGTCCACCACCACCCAAGTGAATTCTGAAGAATTCATCCAGGTATTCACTCCTCTGCTCCAGGAGGGACGGGATATTTTGTACATTGCCTTCTCTTCGGGTCTCAGCGGTACCTATCAAAGCGCTATGCTGGCCCGGGAGGAGTTGTTGGAGCGCTTTCCTGACCGTCGGTTGGAGGTGTTCGATTCCCTGTGTGCATCCATGGGCGAAGGGCTTTTCGTATACCATGCAGCCAAGCTCCAACAGGAAGGCAAGACGATGGACGAGGTTTTGGCCTGGCTGAAGGAAAATGTGCTGCGGCTGTGCCACTGGTTCACAGTAGACGATTTAAACCACTTGAAGCGGGGAGGCCGTGTTTCCACGGCAACCGCCTTGGTGGGGACCATGTTGGGGATCAAACCGGTGCTCCATGTGGACAATGAAGGCCATCTGATTCCTGTCTCCAAGATTCGGGGACGCAAGGCTTCGCTGGACGCGTTGGTGAAGCGAATGGAGGAAACGGCGCTGGATCCTGCCTCCCAGATGGTGTTCATCAGTCACGGAGACTGCTTGGAAGACGCCAATTATTTGGAACGCCAGATCCGGGAACGGATGGGGGTACAGCAAGTGAAGATCGGATATATTGGTCCGGTGATCGGCGCCCATTCCGGTCCGGGAACAGTGGCCCTGTTTTTCTTGGGAAAAGAACGGTAAAGAGATGGCAAGCCTGCGGAGATTTAACAATCCGCAGGCTTGTTTTTTCTTGACAAATCTGACGGAAACGGGTACCATTTATAGTAAGGGAGTCTTCCGGAACGGGACTCCCCAATCCAAGAAAAAACGAGGTGAGCAAAGTGATCGTTCCCCGAAGTAGCGGCAGCACGAAACCTGGAGGGAGAGGTGCGGCCGTGATAGCCGTTTCCCCCGCCGAGACCCGATCTCTTTGCCACATTTTGGCTTTCCGGGAAGGCCCTGAGTGTCTGGAGTCTGGTTTGGCGGGAAGATAGCCGTGCCTTTGGTTTGGTGCTGTAATTTTACCCTCTCAATCAACAAAGAGGAGGCACAAGCCATGAAAGAAAAGATTCTGGAGCTTTTGGAAGAGCGGAAGTTCCCCGAGATTGCGGGAATGGTAAAGGACATGAACCCTGCCGATGCCGCAGTGCTGTTGGAGAGTCTTCCCGAGCAGAACATGCCTATTGTATTTCGTCTGTTGCCCAAGGAATTGGCGGCAGACGCATTCGCCTATATGGATGGCGATACCCAGGAAATTCTGGTTCGCGGGTTCAGCGATAAAGAGCTGGACGAAGTGATGGGGCAGATGTTCCTGGACGACACGGTGGATCTGATTGAAGAGATGCCTGCCAACGTGGTAAAAAAGATCTTGCGCCACGTGGATGAAGACACCCGGAAGATGATCAATCAGGTGCTCAATTACCCCAAGGACAGTGCAGGCAGCATTATGACCATGGAGTATGTGGACCTGAAACGGAGCATGACGGTGGAGCAGGCCTTCGAGCATATCCGAGCCACTGGGGTGGACAGCGAGACGGTTTATACCTGTTATGTAACGGATAGCCGGCGGAAGCTGGAAGGAATTGTCACCGTGCGGGAGCTGTTGTTGGCGCCCAAGACGGAGATTCTCCGGAACATCATGGAGACCAACGTGAAGTTCGTCAGCACCCATACAGACCAGGAAGAAGCCGCCAGGCTGCTGAGCAAGTACGATTTTCTTGCGCTGCCGGTGGTGGATGCCGAGGAACGTCTCGTTGGTATTGTGACGATTGACGATGCCATCGACGTCATCCAGGAAGAGGCCACGGAAGATATCGAAAAGATGGCCGCTATTGCCCCTTCCGATAAGCCCTATGTAAAGACCAGCGTATTTGAAACCTGGCGCAAGCGGGTACCCTGGTTGTTGTTTTTGATGATTTCGGCCACGTTTACCAGTGGAATTATCTCGTCCTATGAAGATGCGCTGGCGGCCAATTTGATTTTGTCCAGCTTTATTCCCATGTTGATGGATACAGGCGGCAATTCGGGCAGCCAGTCTTCCACCACCATTATCCGTGGTTTGTCCCTGGGAGAGATCCGGTACATCGATGTACCTCGGGTGATCTTCAAGGAATCTGCGGTGGCAATTCTGTGTGGTGTCACGTTGGCGGTGACCAATTTTGCCAAGCTGATGCTGATCGACCATGTTACCATGATGGTTGCTGCTGTGGTATGCTTGACCTTGGTGGTTGTTGTGTTGGTGTCCAATGTGGTGGGCGGTACCCTTCCCATTCTGGCCAAACGGCTGGGATTGGACCCCACGGTGATGGCAAGCCCGCTGATCACCACCATTGTGGACGCGGTGGCCCTGATGATTTACTTTAATATTGCCAAAATGTTTTTGGGACTTTGACGTCTGCATTTGAGATTTAGATATGGCAGGCTAGAATAGGCGATGGAACAGCCATTGTCTTGGCCTTTGACCATAAATACTTTTTTCGGAGGAATCGTAAATGGGAAGGATCGTTAATGTAGCTGTAGTTGGCTATGGTGGAATGGGCGGCTGGCACACCCGGCTGCTGCAAGAAATTCCGGAAGTTCATCTGGCAGGTGTGTATGATATTCTGCCGGAAAGAAACCGTGCAGCCGAGGAAAAAGGGATCAAGGCTTATGAGAGTTATGAAGCTCTCCTGGCTGATCCGGAAGTCGATGTAGTTACGGTGGCAATCCCCAATGACGCGCATAAGGATGTTTGCATTCAGGCCATGGAGGCCGGCAAGCTGGTAATCAGCGAAAAGCCTGTGACCACTTCTTCCGAGATTCTGGAAGAGATGATCGCCGCTTCTGAGCGGACCGGTTCCGTGTTCACCGTGCATCAGAATCGCCGCTGGGACGAAGATTTCCGGGTGGCGGAGAAGATCGCAAAATCCGGCCAGCTGGGTCGTGTATTCTCCATTCAGTCCCGTGTACACGGATCCCGTGGTATTCCCGGCGACTGGCGGAACACCAAGGAACATGGCGGCGGCATGGTGCTGGACTGGGGTGTCCATCTGCTGGACCAGATGAACATGATGATGGGGAAGATGCCCAAAACGGTTTATGCTACCCTGTCCAATGTGACCAACGAAGAAGTGGACGATGGCTTTACCGCGATCTTCACCTTTGACGAAGGCTTGGTCTTCACCGTAGAAGTGGGCACCAGCAACTTCATCAATCTGCCCCGTTGGTACATCCAGGGCGTTAACGGTACTGCTCAGATCGATGACTTCCAAGTCAATGGCAAGATCATTGTTGCCACCAGCGACGAGAAGCACGACGCCGTGCCGATCATCACTGCTGCCGGCTTGACCAAGACCATGGCGCCCCGTACGCCTGACACCATCAGCGAACTGCCTCTGCCCCGGATCCCCTGCGATATCAAAGATTACTATCGGAACATCGCAAAGGTGGTCAATGGGGAAGCAGAGCCCATTGTGACCCACGACCAGCAGCGCGAACTGATGCGCCTGATGGAGGCCATCTTTGAGTCCGCTGAAAAGAATCAGGTTGTGACGTTCTAAAAAAGAGAATAGGAAAAGGCCGCGGGAGATTTCTCCCGCGGCCTTTGTAGTTAAAAAAAGTCCCGCCCGACCGTATCGCGCAACTCAATAACCTGCTACATAAAAGCAGGTGGGTGCCCCCCTATATGGTTCACGCTCCCTTCCTCCAGCAGCCGGCGCAAGGCCGTGCCGGGAGGTCTGCAATCCGCATACAGAGCAGGGCTCCCTTTCAATCGAGTGTAGGGTTATATGTGCGCAGTCCGCGAATCGGGCAGGATAAAGTCACAAGCAGAAAACCAGCCTGGACCTTTTATTCCTCTTCGTCAAAATAAGCCTCATTAAAACGAGTTTCGAAGATATCCGCCAGTTTATCCAGCAGCTCATCGTCGTCCACTTCCTGAAGCTGTTCCTCACCGTCTTCCTCGATGACTTCAAAAATATAATATGTCTCCGCGTCGGAGGTGATTTCATCAGGTTCTTGTTGGGTGGGGACAAGGGCAAAGAAATGGCCGTCGTCGTTTTCCAGCTCATCGATAATTTCGAACTCATGCTCCTGACCTTCATCATCCAGCAGGGTGAGAAGATCGGCTTCATATTCGTGATCCATTGGCAATCGCTCCTTTCTCCACCGTCATTGTACCGTAAATTGGCGTCGTAGTCAAGCGGTGATTTTTCTCCAGAGGGAAATAGACCAGAAAAACCTGACTTTTTGAGTATATGCACTTTTCAAGTAGGATATGAACAAAAAAATTCAAAAAACTTGAAAAAATCTATTGACAAACTGGAAAGGCGGCGTTATAATAAGGGCGAAGATAAGAGATAGAGAGATCTACCAAATCTTCAAAAGCAGCTTCGCAAAGACCGGAAGTAAGTGGAACGGATAAGCGAAAGCAATCCAAACGGAAGTTGTTCCTTAAAAAAGCAGAGGAATCTATTTTCTGAAAAGTTTTCCAGAAAGAAACAGGAAAAGCTTTCTTGAAAAAGGATAAGGCACTTTTTCAAAAACATTTGGAAAGAAGGTTACTTGCCAGAAGAAAATCTTCTGAAAAGTGAAATCGGAAATTCAAATGGGGAAAAAGAAAAAAACCGAAAGAGTAAAGAAAGTTAAATGAATTGTTTCGAGAAAACGCAAACCGCGAGTAAGATGAATCTCGAAGAGAAAGGGATCATCAGAAGAGCGGAGTTC
>UQQZ01000059.1 GCA_900543305.1 uncultured Oscillospiraceae bacterium | reverse complement strand
GGCAGATGGGAAAGGGCCCCCTCCAGCACCCGCTCCAGGTCCGGTTCCACAAACGCCAGGCTGATGCAACAGGCCACAAACACGCCGCCCCAAACCCCGTTTCCTCCGTGGGTGACGCTGGCCGCCTCTTTGGCCAGCCGGGCCGCTTGCTCCGGATTCCCGGGAGACACCAGCCCCCAGGGATCGATGAAAATCTGTCCGCCGATCTGCTCGGCCATGGTGGACCCGTTTTGCTCCACGCTGCCGCTGCGGGGAGCGGGAATGCCCGCCCGCAGGTTCAGGTAGGCGGTGTGCTCTGTGGAAACCCCGTAACCCCCCCACCAGAAGAATCCGTGTTCAAAGGGGGCGTAGTTGAGCAGGGCTTCCGCCACATCCTGAGCGGAAAAATCCTCCAGAGCCCCGCAGTCCTCCAGGGCCCGGATAAAGAAAACCGGTCCATTGCTGTCGTCATCGGCGGCAAAGTTCTTGTAGGAGACAGGATAGTCCCAAAGCTCTCCAAAGACTTCCTGAATGTGCTGGTAGGTCCAGCCCTCAATGGCCGCCCCCAACCGGATGCCGATGACCTTTCCCAGCCATCCGGCGTAAATTTTTTCTATGGCATGTTCTGGCAATCCCATGATGATTCCTCCCTTAGCCGGCAATTTCCGGCCGTCTATTGGGATGGTACCACGCCCTGGGAAGAATGTCAAAGTGTTTTCGTGTGGGAAGGCTCACTCCTCCACCAACCACAGTTGGCCCGACTGGGGAGCCAGGTCCGGAAGGAAAACGCCTTCTCCCTGGGGAAACAAAATTTGCCCCGCCCGCCGGGTGGACCCGCCATAGGGTTTCTCGTCACTGGAAAGGAGCAGCCGCAAGGCAGTGGCGCCGGGAATTTCCAGGGTGTATGACTGGGGAGGCGTGTCCGAAAAACAGAAAACCGCCACCACCCGCTGTCCCGGAGCCCTTCGCTCAAAGGCATACACGCATCCAGGCCCCTGCTGGCAATCCAACCACTGGAACCCTTCCCGGTCATAGTCCCGCTGCCACAGGGCACGGGTATCCAGGTAGATCCTGTTCAGATCCCGTATAAAGTGGTAGAACCCGTCGTGGATGGGAAACTTTCGCAGCTCCCAGTCCTGCTGCCGCTTTTCGTCCCACTCCCGAAGCTGACCCAGCTCGAAGCCCATAAAGTTCAGTTTTTTCCCGGGATGGGCCATCATATACAAGTACAGGGCCCTGGCCTGGGGAAATTTTCCCTCATACGCCCCGTCCATCTTCTGTACCACCGTGGCTTTTCCGTGAACCACTTCGTCGTGGGACAGCGGCAACAGGTACCGCTCCTTGTAAAAGTACTCCATGGAAAAGGTCAGCTGGTGGTATTTTTCCCGCCGCTGCTGGGGTGGGGATTGAAAATAGGTGAGGGTGTCGTGCATCCACCCGATGTCCCACTTGTAGTCAAAACCCAGGCCCCCTTCCTGGGAAGGTGCTGTCACCCCAGGCCAGGCGGTGGAATCCTCCGCCGCCAGAATGGCCGTGGGATGCAGCCGCTTCAGTCCCCGGTTCATTTCCCGGAGAAACTGGATCCCATTCTGGTTTTCTCCCCGGGCCGGATCCCCCTGCCAGTAAATGAGCCGGCTGACCGCGTCCATGCGCAGGCCGTCAAAGTGAAATTCCTCCAGCCAGTAATGGGCGGCGGACTGGAGAAAACTGCGCACCTCCCCTCGGGAGTGCATGAAGTTGCAGCTTCCCCATTCGCTGCGGCCCACATCCCTGTGAGGATATTCATACAAAGGGGTGCCGTCGTAATTCCACAGGGCATAGTCGTCCACCGCGAAATGAACCGGCACAAAGTCCAACAACACCCCCAGACCCGCCCGGTGACACCGGTCCACAAACTGTTTCAACTGCCGCGGCGTGCCATAGCGGGAGGTGGGACTGAAAAATCCCGTATTTTGGTAGCCCCAGGACTCGTCCGAGGGATGCTCGCTGAGGGGCAAAAATTCCAGATAATTGCACCCCAGCTCCTGCACATAGGGAATCAAACGGTCCCCCAGCTGGTCCCAGTCGTACCAATCGTCGGGCTGAGGGCCGGGCTTTTGCCAGGAACCCCCATGGATTTCGTAAATGTGCAGGGGTTTTTCCTCCCGGGTGTTCCGCGACCGCATCCAGGCCTCGTCTCCAAACAGGTACTCCTGCTCCGGTCCGCACAGGACAGTGGCGTTGTGGGGACGCTTTTCCATGAAAAACCCGTAGGGGTCACAGTGGTCCAAAAAAGTGCCGTCCCGACGCCAGATCCTGTATTTGTACCGCTGCCCGGGTTGGGCGTTGGAGGAAAAGATCTCCCAGAAATTTCCGTCCCGCACCCGTTCCATGGGACGCTCCTGCCATTGGTCCCACTCCGCCAAAAGGGATACCTTGTCCGCGCTGGGGGCAAACGTGCGAAAGACTGTTCCCCCCTGGCTCCAATGGGCGCCCAAATCGGTATAGGCGTCAAAACAGGTTCCCGTGTAAAAGCTGTACAGATCCATGAGATGCTCCTTTCTCCCGCCCCCGGTCCCTGTGACCAGGGGATTTTCTAGACATGGGTCGGTTTTTCTGCTACAATCGATTATACCGGCCGGATGGAGTTTGCCGCCACCGGCGATTTTCGGAAAAAGTTGCTTAAGCGACCCTTTTCTCAAAGGGTCGGGGAAGGAGAATCCATGGACTTACGGGTGGAAAAAACAGAACGGGCCATTCGCAGCGCCTTTCTGGAGCTGCGGGCCAAGAAACCCCTGGAAAAGCTCACCGTCAAAGAACTGTGCCAAAAGGCGGAAATCCACAAATCCACCTTTTATGACCACTATGAGGACTTGTACGCCCTTTCCGACGCCCTGGAAAATCAGGTGCTGTCTTCGGTGCTGGAAAGCTTGAACCATCCGGAAAACCTGTTTGAACAGCCCGAGGCCTTTACCCGAGATCTGTATTTGGCCTACAGCTCCCAGAACGCCTTGATTCGAGTGTTGTTTTCCGGCAGCCGCAGTGGCAACCTGGCAGCCAAAATTCACCGGAGCATCAAGGAGGTGGCCTTTGCCGAGCGGCCCGAACTCCGCAGCGATCCCCAGGCAAACATCCTTCTGAGCTTTGCCATCTACGGGGGCTATTACGCCTACGAAGAAAATCAGGAGTATGGCGTGGAACAGGTGGCCACCGTGGTGGGCAAGGTCAGCCGAGATGTCATCCCACGAATTTAAAAAGAATTTTACCTGAAAACGCCGGTAGAATCCCTTCTCATTTTGGGAAAATTGTGGTATACTGTGCCCATAGAATGCCTTCCGCACCGGGCGGAGGGCCAATTTGACGGGAGGTATGGTTCTATGGATTATTTGGGAAAGAACATCCCCAAGCTGGGATTCGGCCTGATGCGCCTGCCCATGCTGGGAGAAGAAGTGGACATCGAACAGACCAAGGAAATGGTGGACAAGTTCCTGCAAGCAGGCTTCACCTATTTTGACACGGCCTATGGCTATCTGGGAGGCAAATCTGAGGAAGCAGTGAAAACCGCCCTGGTGGACCGGTATCCCCGGGAAAGCTTCCAGCTGGCCACCAAGCTGCCTGCCTGGGCAGGGCCTCAGACCGCCGAGGAAGCCAAGGAAATGCTCCAAACCTCCCTGCGCCGCACCGGGGCCGGGTATTTTGACTTCTACCTGCTCCACAATTGCGGGGACGAGCGCACCCAGGCTTTTGACCGGTTCGGCATCTGGGATTATGCACTGGAGCAGCGGGAAAAGGGCATTCTAAAGCATGTGGGCTTCTCTTTCCACGACAAGGCCGACGTGCTGGACGAGCTCTTGACCAAGCATCCGGAAATGGAATTCGTCCAGCTGCAAATCAACTACGCCGACTGGGAAGACGACTCGGTTCAGTCCCGGAAGTGTTACGAAGTGGCCCGGAAACACAACAAGCCCGTGATCATCATGGAACCTGTCAAGGGCGGTCTTTTGGCCAATCCTCCGGAGCCGGTGGCAAAACTGCTTCAGGACTTTAACCCCAACGCCGACCTGCCTTCCTGGGCTCTGCGGTTTGCCGCTTCCCTGGACGGGCTGATCACCGTGCTTTCGGGCATGTCCACCTTGCAGCAGATGGAGGACAACCTGAAAACCATGTCCGGGTTTGCTCCCCTCTCCCCTCAGGAGCTGGAAGTCATTGGGAAAGCCCGGGAAGCCCTGGCGGCCATTCCCAGCATCCCCTGCACCAGCTGTCAGTACTGCCGGAAGGGCTGCCCCCAGAACATTCCCATTCCCAATGTGTTCGGGGCTGTGAACCTGGACCGGATTTACGGAAACAACGAGCGGGCTCGGAGCAGCTACAGCTTCGCGGTCCGGGGCAAGGGCAAGGCCAGCGACTGCATCCAGTGCGGCCAGTGCGAGTCCGTATGTCCCCAGCATATTTCCATCATTGAAGAACTGCAAAAGGCGGCGGCTACCTTGGAATAATCCCTTTCCAAGGGAAACCCCAACCCCACACCAGAAAGACCAGCACCCTTTTGGGAAAAATCCCAAGGGCGCCGGTCTTTTTTGCCTCTTTCCTAACCTGGATCAACGTTTCCCCTGGGGATCAGTGAAACAGGGACACCGTCACAAACAGCCCCGACAACAGGGAGGACACCAGAGACACCACTGTGATCTGGGTGTTGAGGGAGGGACCAGCCGTATCCTTGAAGGGATCCCCCACCGTGTCGCCGATAACCGCGGCTTTGTGGGCGCTGCTGCCCCTGCCCCCTTCCGCTCCGGCTTCGATGGTCTTTTTCGTGTTGTCCCACAGGCCACCCGCGTTGGACATGAACAATGCCAGCAGCAGGCCACTGACAATATTCCCCAGCAAGAACCCTCCAATGGCTCTGGGACCTCCAATGAGCCCCACCGCCACGGTGGACAGAATGCTCATGAGCCCGGCAGGGATCAATTCCCGCAGGGCCCCGGTGGTGGCAATATCGATGCACCGGTCATACTGAGGCCGCACCCCGGGTTTTCCTTCCCGAAGGCCGGGGATGGTGTCAAATTGCCGGTGAATCTCCCCCACCATCCGCTGGGCGTTTTTATCTACCCCCAGGATCAGCAGGGCGGAAAACACCGCCGGCACCGCCGCTCCCACCAGCACTCCGAAAAATACCGTGGGAGACATGATGTCAAATCCGGTCAAGGGTTCCCTGCCGACAGCCGCCAAAGCGGTGTTGGCCTCTGCCAGAAAAGCCCCCAGCAGGGAAATTACCGTCAGCCCAGCGGCGCTGATGGAAAAACCTTTGGTCACCGCTTTCACCGTGTTTCCGGCGCTGTCCAGCTGATCGGCGATCCGGATGGTCTCTTCCCCCAAACCGCCCATTTCCGCCAGGCCCCGGGCATTGTCCACAATGGGACCATAGGCGTCGTTGGAGATGATCATTCCCACAATGGAGAGCATCCCCACTGCGGACATGGAAATGCCAAACACCGCGTAGCCTTCTCCCATGGGAGCACAGAGCTCATAAGCCGCCAGAGCAGACACGGCAATGCCCACCATGGCGGGCAGAGCGGAAAGAAACCCGTAGGACACGCCGGACAGCACCGTAAAAGCAGGACCTGAGGCAGAGGCTCGGGCCACCTTTTTCACAATGGGCTTGGAATCATCGGTAAAGTAGTCGGTGGTCACTCCGATGATCACCCCCACCAACAGTCCCACCGCCGCAGCGCCCCAGATCCGCCAGGAAAATCCAGGCAGCAGGGCAGTGGCTCCGGCGGTGAGCAACAGGTAAATGAGGGTGGTCACATAAGTAGAGGAATTCAGCGCCCGGGTGGGATCTCCTTTCTTGCCCACCCGGGCAGTGGCAATTCCCAGCAGAGAGGCCAACAACCCCAAAGCTCCATAGCAGAACACCATGGACATGGTGTGGTAAGGCCCGGACAGAGACTGGGCAATCACCAGGGCGGACACCATGGCCGCCACATTGGAGTCAAATAGGTCCGCCCCCATGCCGGCCACATCCCCTACATTGTCCCCCACGTTGTCGGCGATCACCGCCGGATTCCGGGGATCGTCTTCGGGAATGCCCAATTCCACTTTCCCTGTAAGGTCCGCGGACACGTCGGCTGTCTTGGTGAAAATCCCTCCCCCTGCCTTGGCAAACAACGCCAGGGAGCTGGCTCCAAAGGAAAATCCCAGCAGGATGGTGGAATCCCCCGTGAGCCAAAGCACTCCGGCCACCCCCAGCAGGGAGGCCCCCACCACCAGCAGGCCCATCACCGCGCCCCCTCGGAACCCGATGAGAAAAGCAGGCTTGAGCCCTCTTTGGGCCGCTTCCGCCGTGCGGCTGTTGGACAAGGTTGCCACCAGGATCCCGATCTTTCCCGCCACCGCCGAAAGAAGGGTCCCTCCCAGGTAAGAAAGGGCCATGGCCACATTGTCCCAGGGATTCCCCTGCCACACAGGGGACGGCATCAGCAACAGGATCACCAGGGCAGCCACCCCGGCAAATTTTCCCAGGATCCGATACTCCCTGGCCAAAAAAGTATCGGCTCCCTGTTTGATCAGCCGGGACACCTGCCGGATTCTGGGGTTGCAGGTTTTTTGCCGTTTCACCCACAGGTACAGATAGGCGGCAAAGGCAAAGGCCAGGGCAACGCAGAGAAACGAGAGCCCGTAAAACAGGGAAAGCTGGCTTTCTTCCACGAAACATCACCACTCCTTCCAAAAAGGGGGCAATTCTCCCAGGGGCTTTCCCGGCAAAGAAAAGCCGGACGAAGACTTTGCCCTTTTTTCCACGATACAGTATATTCGGGAGAAAGGGCAAATGTCCCCGGTCCGGTGATGAAAAAAAGAGCGGGAATTCCCGCCCTTTTCACGATTTTTCCAGAACCTCTTCCAGCCGGGCTCTGGCCTCCTGCAGACTGGCTTCGTCGGGCAGGATCACATAGAGCTCCTGTCCCGGCATGGACCAGGTTTCCCGGTAGGCGCTTTGGCCGCTGGCGGTATAGGTCTCAATCTTCCAGTCCCCTGCCAGGGAAGGCGCCAGGGAGAGGATCTGGTCCTCCGGCAGATTGGTCTCAAAGTTTCCCTCCACCGCCTGAAGCACCGAGGGGAAATTCCACAGCAAAGCCGGGGACGCGGCCTTTTCCACCACCGCCCGGATCACTTCCATCTGGTTTTTCGCCCGCTGGTAGTCCCCCTCGGGAAAGCTCATCCGCTCCCGGGCAAAGGCCAGAGCCTCGATCCCAGTCAGCTGGTTGTACCCCTCCTGGTAGGTGCAGATATTTTCCACGGTAAAGGTCCGGTCGGAATACACCGACACCCCTCCCAGGGCATCGATAATGTCCACAAATCCGGTAAAATTCATCCGCAGGTAGTAGTCGATTTCCACTCCGTACAGTTCTTCCAGGGCTTCCACCGAGGTTTCCACCCCGTAGAGCCCCGTGTGGGCCAGCTTGTCCTTGTCTTCGCCTGTTCTCTCAAAGGAAACGTAAAAGTCCCGGGGCGTGGCCAGAAGAAACAGTTCCTTCTCCGGCACATTGACCGCCGCCAAAATATTCACATCGCTGCGGGACCGGGTGGAAATATCCCCAAAGGTGTCGCTGCCGCTCAGGTACAGGAGAAACCGCTGGGGCGTCCCTTCCGGCGCAGGCAGGGATTCCACCGCTTCCTGGGAAATCCGGATGCCTCCCAGACTCCGCATACCCTCTTGGGTCCACTCATAGCCCCTGGCGTCTCCCAGGCTTTTCTGATACCCCTCCTCCAACAGCACCGCCTGGCATTCCCCCTGTCTGAGGGCGTCCGCCAAGGCAAACGCCGTGGGATAGTCTTGGACTTCCGGAAGCCGGCCCAAGGTCTCCTCCAGCCGGGCCACCGTTTCCTCCCGGTCCTCTCCCTGGGTCACTCCGTACCGGTAATCCACCGTATCCGAAAGGGTTTGGGCCGGATCCTCCTGCAGTACATAGACCTGAACTTCCCGCTGGGCAGGCCCCGCTTCCGTGACCTGTTCCAGGGTTCGCCTGGCTTGGTTGTAATAGGAAAGCCCCAAGGCCACCACGACCAGCAGGATCAAGGCCACCAGGCCTCCTCCCAGGAGCAGACCCTTTTTCACCGACGATTTCACCAGCTTATCCCTCCTTGTTCTGTGTGGGTTCCTCCCCGTAAACGGATGGAGTCAGGAAGATAGGGCGCAGGGTCAGTTTTTGCAGCTGTTCCCGGATACGCCGCTGTTTTTCCGCCGCTTCCGCCCCGTTGACATCCAGAGAGGCAGCCCGGCTGTAATAGTTGCCCCCGTGCCGGTGGTGGAACCCGTCGAATCCTGCCAAATAGGCTTCCCGGACTCCGCAGCGCTCCAGCAGCTTCAGGAGCATGAGCCCGGCGTTGTCGGACACCATGGGATCTTGATTCAGATACCGGTCATAGTCCACCCAAAGGCAATCTGCCCCGGGAAAGGGGCTCAGGTTGGAAGTGAGGATCAGCCGTACCCCTTCCAGGGAACGTACCTCCCGGCCGATGATGTCCAGGCGCTTGTGGTTGCTGACGAAACAGGCTTCCACCTGAAATTTGGGGTCCGCAAAGTTCACCGCCACCACAAAGGGATGTTCCTTCCGGAGAAAGGTCAAAATCTCCTGCTGCCGGGTCCTCAGGCTCTGTCCCGGGGCCAGGACCAGCACCTTCCGGTTTCGGACCAAACCTCGCAAGGTTTCCACCGCCGCTCCGTCTTCCAGGTGACGGCTCTGGTATTGGGCGTAGAGCCGGTGAATCCTCTCCCGGTCGAATTCCACCCGGGCATCTCGGGGAATGGATTGGAGAATCTTCTCGATGTCCTGCATGGTCAAAGTCTGTTTGTTCAGCAGGTAAGCCGCGTAATTGGGATGGCAGGCGTGAACCGCCGCAATGTGGTAGGCCATGGTGTATCCCCATTCGTACTCCCGCCTGAGAAAGGCGATGTACTCATCGTAGATATCCATCACCAAGGCCACCTGGTACCGGGACTGGATATTGCGGTTGATATACCGGGTGATCAGCTCTGTGGGCAGATTTCCCGCCCCTCGGCCCATGCCGTATACCGAGGAGTCCAGGATCACGTCCCGCTTGGTCTGGATGGAGGCGATGGTTTGGGCGTTGGAGAAAGCCAGCTGTAAATTATTGTGGCCGTGAAACCCCAGACGGATCCCCGGGGCCATGTTTTCGTCGATGAGATGAAACTGCCGGGACACCTGGTTTCGATACATGCTTCCCAGGGTGTCCACAATATAAAAGGCAAAGGGGGACAGAGAGTTGACCCGTTCCACCAGCCGGAGCAGGTCCAAATCCCTGTAAAATGCTGTGCCCACCGGCTGCAAAAACACACGATATCCCCGCTGCTGGATCTCTCTTGCCCAGCAGATGGCCCGTTCCGTGTCCTCCCGGTGGAAGGTCAGGCGGATCCCCTCCAGACCTCCCTCCTGCCGGAGGGGCAATTGGTCCGGGGAAATCTCCCCTTCTCCCATGGCGATCATGGCCACGAACATGGCCTGTCTTCCCCTCTGGGGCAGCAGGGGCTCTATCTGCCGGGGATCGGAAAACAGGGAACAGTCCTCTCCCCGGGGAGCACTGGTCAGAAATCCGCACTCCACAATGTCGATGCCCGCTCCGTTGAGCTTTTCCAGAATGGACCCTATGGCCTGTTTTCCAAACTCCCAGTTGTTTACATACCCTCCATCCCGCAGGGTACAGTCCAACACCTGTACGGCCATGTTACACTTCCCCCTTACTGAGCTTTTCCCGGAGCACTCCCCGGACATATTCCAAATCCTTGGGTGTGTCCACAGACAGGGTTCTGGCCTCCACGGGAATCATCCGCAAAGGCTTTCCGTGCTCAATAAACCGCAGCTCGTTCACATCCTCAATGGCCTCCAAGGGACCCCGGGGAGTCCGGTCAAAAAATTCCAGGGCTTCCAGGGTATAGGCCAGCACTCCCAGGTGTTTGTAAAACTGGAACTGGACGCTCCCTTTGGGATGGGGAATAGGGCTTCGGGAGAAAAACAGGGCGTTTCCCTCCTTGCTGGCCACCACCTTGATGTTGGTCTCGTCCACCGCCTCCACTGGAGAATGGATGGGCGCCATCAGGTTGGCCGCAAAAAAGCCTTCCAGGCTTTGGGGAATCACCTGATCCACCACCCGGGGATCGATGAGAGGCTCGTCCCCGTTGACGCAGACAAACAAGTCCGCTTCCAGGGAACGGGCCACCTGGTATACCCGCTGGGTGCTGGTGGTACATTGGGGAGAAGTGAGCTTACAGGGAATCTGGTACTGGTGACAGGTCTCCATGACGGCCTGGTGGTCCGTGGCCACCCAAACCTGCTGCAGCTTCCGGGACTTGATCACCTGATGGTACACCCACCAGATCATGGGACGGCCGCATAGGTCTGCCAAGGGTTTTCCCTTGAACCGGGTGGAATCGTATCGGGCTGGGATGATGGCTGCTGTGCGCATGGTTTATCCTCCTTTTCCTTTCCAGAACTTGCTTAGGGCCCGGAGAGGCCGGGTCACTTTCCAGCTGGTGGAGTTTTCATAGAGCTGGGCTACCCGCCTGGCTTCCGCTTCCAGATCTTTTTGGGAGTACTTTCCCCCGGAGGGAGGCGCCCCTTTGCCGGCCGCTTTTGACGGGGCAGATTTCCGGCTCCGCTCTTTTTTGTAGAGGTTCCAGTTTTCCAGGATCCGCTGGGACCAGAAAGCCAGCACCTGGCCATCCACCACCTCAAAGCCCTCAGGCGCAGGAAGATCCCCCCGCTTGCAGCAATTTTCCCCGTCGTGGAGGTCATAACACAGGACACTAGGCAGGTGGACGGTGATCTCATTTCCCAGTACCTGACGGCGCCCATTGGGCCGCAGGCCAAACCGGGTGATGAGAAAATCTCGAAGCCGCTCTCCCAAGGGGAGATAGGCCCGGTTGTAGATGTGGTCCCGCTCATAGGAATCCAGCAGGGCGCGGATCACATAGTGGCGGGGCAGGGCCCCAAAGCACAGGGTGGAAAGACTCTCCTGGGTCTCAAACCCGAAAAACACCTGTTCCATCCGCCGTCCCTTGAGCAGCAGCTGGGGACGGGCTTCTGGGGCAAGGACAATGCCGCCGCCCTCCCACAGGGCCAGCAGGGACAGGTACTCCTCCACATAGTGCCAGTGGCCTTTCTGGGCCGCCTCTCGAACGCAGGGAGGCACTTCCGGCCGGTCCAGCCAATCCTCTCCCGGTTCCACCAGCTCCCCCTGAGGAAACCCTTCCCGGAGGCTTTCCCGAAACTCCTCCGGTAGCGGACGCCGGCAATGGGCGCAGATAAACCGTTCCGGGATCACCGGGGTTTGCAGGTACTCCAGCAGCCTGGCAGTTTTCGGGTCCTCCTTCACATAGGGATTTAACCGGAAATCCGCCTCCTGCTCCCGGAGAAAGGTGATAAAATCCGGCAGGAACAAGGTCCGGGACTGGGTCATGTTCCAGATAAGCTGCCGGGCCACGCAGTAAACTGCCTCCTCCCGGTAAGCCGGGTTGCAGGTGGTGAGAAAACTCCGAAAGGCCCGGACAATATCCACCGTGTTTCCGGTGGGGGTAGTGGAAATGGTGCCCCCCCTGCGGTAATACCGGTAAAAGGGCTGGGGCACATAGGCGATTCGGGGATATCGGGTCACCAAGGAGGGAATCAGGGCAATGTCTTCAAAGAGCATCTTCTCATACCGGTTTTCCTCCCACAGGCTGCGGCGGTACAGCTTGTTGACGCTGTAGGTGATATTGTTCCCATGGGCAATGTAATCCGCCAGATCCAGCTCTTCCCGGGGATAGGTGGACACCACCACCTCCCGGTTTTCTTCCACATAACAGATGCGCACATCGCACATCACCAGGTCGTAGTCCCCTTCTTTGGCCTTTTCGTACATGACCTGGAGCATGTCCGGCTCAATGGTGTCGTCGGAATCCAGAAAGGCCACATATTCTCCCTGGGCCAGGGCAACTCCCGCGTTTCGGGCCATTCCCAGTCCCTGGTTTTCCTGATGGATCACACGGATCATGTCCGGATATTCCTCCCCGTACCGGTCACAGATGGCGGGACAGTTGTCGGGGCTGCCGTCATCCACCAGGATGATCTCCTTTTCCTCCAAGGTCTGGGCCAGAGCGGATTCCACCGCCCGCTCCAAAAACAGTTCCACCCCGTATACGGGGATCACCAGGGATACCTTTACCTTATTTTCCATAGGACCCTCCCAGATAGTTGAGAATACTGCGCAATTCGTAGACCGTTTCCGGCACATAGGTGTTTTTCCCGGCAAACTGCCGCCGGTACGTCTCCAGATACCGGGTCAACTGCCGGTCCTCCTTCCAGAGCACCTTCCCCCGAAACAGCTTGTACAGCAGCACCGTGTTTTGGTCCAGCCCCAGGCACAGTCTGCCGCTTAGGGCTCCATTGGAACACACCGTCAGCACCGTGCACCGGTTGGGGCCCTCGTTGAGCAAAACCAACTCCCAGGGAGCTTCCAGCACCACCTTGGGGGAAAGCCCCAGCTGCCAGGGCAGATGGTCCCCGTTTCGGGGATGGGGCTTCACCCCAAACCGGGATTCCCCCACCGTTTGCTGGCATTCCTCCATCAGCTCCAGGTCATTGGAGGAAATTCCCTCTGCCCGAAAGGACTGCTCCAAAAAGAGAAAGGAGGGCAGATTCCGGGGCGAGTGATAGTCGAAGATAAAGTTCAGCTTCCCCCGCAGTTCCCGGTCCTCTGGGGAAAGCTTGGGCAGGGGCAGATTGGGAACCCCGTCCCCCCGCATGGCCAACCGGGGCTCATAGAGCAGAACCCCCGCCAAAGCCCCTGCCAGCTCCCCCGCCAAAGGATGACGGTTCACCGCCGCCCGGTCCTTTCGGAGAAAGTCGATCACATAGGAGGAAAAACCGTCTTCCATCCAGTAAAAGGGAGTTTGCCGGTACCGGCAGGCCAGCAGCCGGGAAAGCCAGTCAAAATTGGGAAAGATCACCTGGCGGTATCCAGGCTCCAGCTCCTTCCCCAGAACCCACCGGAGCACCTGGTCCCGTTCCTCAAAACACCGGGCCACCTCTTCTTCCCGGTCCATGGGATACTCCCCGCTCAATTCCCTCACATGGGCGGGGATCACCCGGGAAAAAAGTCCCGTCTTCCGGAGCCGGGGAATCAGTCCGGGCAAACTGGGGGTCAGGTCCGTCACTACCAGGTCCGCTTCCTCCGCCCCCAATCGGGTGTGCTTCAGATTCACCGCCGTGAGCAAGTGGTAAACAGAACTTGCTACCAGCAAGGTCTTCTTATCCTCCATACCGTTTTCTCCCTTCTTCCCCCCTCCAAACCTGCTGGATCTCCGGCAAAACCTCCACCTGAAAATGGTCTTTCAGGTTGGCCAGACTGGCGGAGCTGAAGGCACACACCTTTTGGGGCCGCCGCCAGAACACATAGGGCAATAGCTCTGCCGGAAACACCTGCCGGAGAATCTTGGCCCGGGGAAACACCGTTCCATACTCCAACCGGTCATCCGGGTGCTTTTTGATCAATAGGGGCACCTGACCCAAGGGCCCTCGCGCCAATGCCCCATACAGGGCCAGCTGATCCTCCCGGTCCATGAGCCCCAAACCGGAAAACTGCTGGGTCAGCAAAATCACCTGAGCCCGGGTCCGAATTTTTCGGGGCACAAAAAGCTTTACCACCCCATGCCGGTCCCAGGGGGTGAGGGCCTCCAGGGCCTTTTCCACAGAAAAATCCTGCACTTTTTGGGGCAGATCCTTTCCGGGCGCCTGGGCCTGGACACAGCAAATCACCTGGGAAATCAGGGGATGGGTTCCGGTAAAAAGACCGTATTTCTCCGCCAGCGCCGCCTGGCTGGGAAACTTCCGGGCCAACACCTGGGCTCCCCGCTCCGGCCGGCTCAGGATGCCCGCCGCATCCTCCATCAAGCAAAAGGGAACCTGCCGGTGGATCAGGTAGAGGGAAAAGTAAAAGTGGGCCCCGGCCATGTAGATCCGGCCATATTCCTCCACCCTGGGAAACCCCAGGGATCCATAGGCCCGTTCTGTATCTGCCACCACCTGTTCCTCTCCCCTATGGGGAATCTGCAAATAGGGAAACAGCCGGACTCGGTCAAAAAATCCCCGGCGTTCCAGTTCCTGCCACTGGGGATATTTTTCCACGATAAAGTCCGGCAGCAGCAGGTCCGCCTGGTCCCCGCCGTGATACAGTTTCCGGTGCAGGAGCACCTCCAACAGCTGATAGGAACTGACCGCGTGATACAGCACCCGGTTACCCGATGTTTGGCTCATCCAGATAGGCCTCCAATCTCCGACGGTAGGGGGCGTTTTCCGGGGCCAGCACCTCCAACAGGGGACCATAGGCGTCTCGCCCGGAGATGGGCAGCGTCACCCCCAACCGCCGTTCCGTTTCCAAATACGCTTCCGCAAAATCCATGGCTCCCCGATGGATTTCCCGAACCGCCTCCGGGTGAGGATTCTCGGAAAATTCCATCCGGTACCCTTTGGGTCCCCCCGGATACATTCCCCGAAGACTCCCCTCCTCCGAACCCAGAAGCAGCTCCCAAAACAGGTTGTGATCTCCCCGGGGATCGTGAAACTTCCACAGATCCCGGTTGTCCCCGGAGGAATACAGATAGCTGACCAGGTCTCCGCTCAGGAGAAGGGGTTCCACCCCGTCCCACTCGGGACTGTGGAGAGAATTGGTCCCCGCCACCAGGCCGGTTACACGGCAAGGCAGCTGCCAGAGCTTCTCCACCGCCCAGGAAAGGGAGATCCCTCCGCTGCCTGCCCAGCC
>UQQZ01000058.1 GCA_900543305.1 uncultured Oscillospiraceae bacterium | reverse complement strand
ACCCGACTTGGAGGCATAGATGGGACTGGTGTAGCCCACCCGGCCGATATCCGTGCCCTTGTGGTTGGTGGAGCCGATACCGCCGGGAGAGTTCCGTCCGCCCATGGTGGAGGTGATGTACCGGCTGTTCACCGGCCAGATGTAGCCGCCGGGGTTGGACTCCGTGGACTGGCCGCTGGCGGCCTGCTGGGCGATCAGCTGGTCGCTCAGACGCTGGGCCTCCGCCCACAGGGCGTCCTGCTCCGCCTCCAGATCTGCCAGTGCGGCCTCCGTCTCGTTCTCGTTGGCGGACAGCTGCTGGATGACGGCGTTGGCCTGGCTGCGCTGGGTGTTCAGCTCATTCTCCTTGCTGACCAGCTCCGCCTTGGCGGCCTCGGTCTCAGCCTTGCTGCTCTCCAGCGTGGCCTTCTTCTCCTCGATCTCCGCCTGAAGGGCCTTGAGGTCGTCGATGACGCCCTGGTCGTACTTCATGATCTCGTTGATGGCGTCCAGCCGGCCCAACAGGTCGGTAAAGCTGCTGGCCCGGAACAGCACCGCCCAGTAGCTGACCTCGTCCTGCTTCTCCATCTCTCGGACCCGGCTGCAGAACAGCTCGTACTGGGCCGCCTCTTTTTCCTCAGCCTCTACCAGCTCCGCCTCCGTCTGGGTGATGAGGGCGGCATACCGGTCGATCTGGGCCTGCGTATTGGCGATCTGTGCCTCCGTATTGGCGATCTGCTGGTCCAGCAGCTCTTTCCGGGCCACAGCCTGGCTCTTGTCGTCCGCCAGGGCATCCAGCTTGGCCTGGAGCTCCTTTTTCTCCGCGTCCAGGCCGTTGGCCTCATCCTTCAATTCATTCACGTCCGCCCAGGTGACGGCCGCCGCCGGAGCCAGATTGGCGCCGGTGATAGCCAAGGCCAGCGCCGCTGCGAACACGGCGCGGAAGATGCAGTGGAATCGCCTGCCAGCTTTCTTCATGCCCGTCACCTCACACCTGCAAAAATTTCCGGATAGCGGAGAGGCTGCCTCCCACGCCGATCACAATGCCCGCCAGAGCGAACACCGCCGCCACTGGCGCCTAGAGCTCCGAGAAGGGCATCACCTGGATCAGCTGCAGCGTGTCGTTGCTGTCCACACCCCGGGCCACTGCCGCATACAGCGCCCACTGGAGGAAGAAGGCGATCACCGCGCCCAGCAGGCCCAGCATGAAGCCCTCATACACAAAGGGCCAGCGGATGAAGCCGTTGGTGGCGCCCACCATCCGCATGATGGCGATCTCCTCCCGCCGGTCAAAGGTGGTGAGCTTGATGGTGTTGGAGATGATGAACACCGACACTACGAACAAGATGGCGATCAGTGCCACGCATACCACCGTGGCTACGTTCCGCACAGTGACAAAACCACCGGCGATCTCCTCGTAGTGGCTGACATCGGAGATGCCGGTGAGGGCCTGCACCGCCTCCACGGTCTCGCTCTGCGCCTCCAGATCCACCAGCTTGATGGCGTAGCGGTCCTCCAGAATCTCCGGGTCCAGGTCCTGGAACAGCTCCTCATCCGGGTACTGGGCCTTGAAGTCCTCCATGGCCTCATCCCTGGAAATGAAGGTGACGGAGGCCACATTGGGAATGGCCTCCAGCCGGGACTTGAGGGCCCGGGCCTGGGTCTCGGTGTAGCTGTCATCCACATAGGCCAGGATCTCATTCTCCTGTTCCAGGGTGGTCAGCAGCTCATTGGCGTTTACCGCCACCAGGGTAAAGGTACCCATAATCAGCAGGCAGGCCACCGTGATGCCGATGGCGGCAAAGGACATGAAGCCGTGGCTGAACATATTGCTCAGTCCCTCGTGGAAAAAATAGCTGAAATCGTGACGTTTAGCCATGGATATGCCCCCCCACATAGCCGCCCACGCTGTCGTTGACGACATGGCCGGAATCGATGGTGACCACCCGCTTGCCGAAGCGGTCCACCAGGTCCTTCTCGTGGGTCACCACCACCACGGTGGTGCCCAGCTCGTTGATCTTCACCAGCAGGCTCATCAGCTCCAGGGACCGCTCCGGGTCCAGGTTTCCGGTGGGCTCGTCGGCGATGATGGTATTGGGATTGTTCACCAGAGCCCGGGCAATGGCCACCCGCTGCTGCTGGCCGCCGGACAGCTGATGGGGATAGTGAGAGGAACGGTCCGCCAACCCCATTTTTTCCAGCAGACCTTTCCCCTCTTCCTCAATCTCTGAGAGAATCTTCCTTTTATTGGCCTTGTAATCGGGACGTTCCCTAGCAAGAAGTTCCTTGGCCAAAGTGACATTTTTCAGCACAGTGTACTGGGGAAACAAATTGAAGGACTGAAACACCATCCCAAAGTGAAGCCGTTTCCTGCGCACTTCGCTTTCTTTCTGGGTAGAGGGATCTTCCGCATCAAACAGAGTTTCACCCCTCACCAGAATTCGACCGCCATTGGGGGTCTCCAAAAAGTTCAAACACCGCAGCAAGGTGGTCTTCCCGCTGCCGGAGGAGCCGATGATGGCCAAAGCCTGTCCCTGCTCCAGGTCAAAGCTGATATCCTTGAGCACCTGAGTGGGGCCAAAATGTTTTTCCAAATGCTGCACCTGTAAAATCGCCATGTCTGCCACCTCCCCTTAACGGAAAAATTCCAGTTTCTTTTCCAACCAGCCCAATAAAATTGTCACCACACCGGTAAAAAACAGATAGTAGACCGCCGTGAAGAACAGGGGCCACACCAAACCCCGATATCCCTGGTTGCCCTTCATGAAGGACTCTCCCATCCAGATCACCTCTTGCAAAGCGATGACCCGCGCAAGAGAGGTGTCTTTTACCAAGGTGATGATTTCGTTGGACATGGGAGGCACAATCCGTTTGATCATCTGAAGGAGCGTGACTTTGAAAAAGATCTGGGAACGGGTCATGCCCAGCACCTGGCCCGCTTCCTGCTGACCCTGGGGTACTCCCTGGATACCACCCCGGTAAATTTCTGAAAAGTAGCAGGCATAGTTGATCACAAAAGCCACCGACACCGAAGTAAAGCGGGCCGCTTCCCCGCCGCCCCAGGTAAACAGGTCCAACATGCCGGGCACATAAAACAGGATGATGATTTGCAGCACCAAGGGCGTACCGCGAATCACCCACACAACCAGCCGGCAAAGAAACCGAATGGGACGGAAATTGCACATCCATTTGGCCGCCTTTCCAGCAGGAACAAACCCCAGGTGGGACGCCAAAAGCCCAAAAGGACGAAACCGGCTCATGGAGCCAAAAGAGATAATCAGCCCCAGGGGAATGGCACCAATCAAGGTGACAAAGAACAACTCCAACGTCACAAGAAATCCACTGTTTAACGCGGAGATAACGGTGCGAAATTGGTCGGAGGCAAAAAATTGCAGCAAGGCGTACCGCCCCTCTCTCTCAAATCTAAAGTCTCTTTAAGCCGCCCAAAGGCAGAGGGGGTCTCCCTCTGCCTCGACGGATCAATACATGCACTTTCGAAATGACTGGCTTACTCCAGGATCACGGCGTCCTGCAAGCCATAGGTGGCAGCCACTTCCTCCACCGTGCCATCTTCCACTTTCTCAGCCCAAAATTCGTTAAATGCCTCTACCAGATCGGACCCCTTCCGGAATCCTACCCCATATTCTTCGGATTCCAGGCCCTGGGCTTCGTTCAGGTTCAGGCTGTACGTCAGATCGGAATACCCGGTATCCTCACCGATCATGGCAGCTGCCATAAGCACGTCGATTACCGCAGCGTCAGAGGTGTTGGCGGACACTTCCATCAGGGCGTCTGCCTGGGATTGAACCGGCACCGTGGTGGCGTTCAAAGCTTCGGCAGCGTCCTCTCCGGCAGATCCGGATTCCACTGCCACGTTCAGCCCTTCCAAAGTGGTCAGGTTTTCATAGTCGGCAGCCTTGTCACTGGGATAAACCAGCACCTGATAGTTGGTGCAGTAAGGATTGGATGTAGCCATGGCCGCCTTCACATCGTCGGTGAGCGTCATGCCGTTCCACACCGCGTCAATGGCCTTGGAATCCAACTCCTCCACCTTGTAGTCCCAGGTGATCTCAATGAACTCCGCTTCCACTCCAAGACTCTCCGCAAAGGCCTTGGCCATGTCTGCGTCAAAACCGATCCATTCGTCGCTGCCCTCTTCCTTGTAGTCCATGGGATCAAACAGGGTGATTCCCACCACCAAGGTTCCCTTGTCCTTCACATAGGCCAGATCGCTTTCCTCCGTGCTCTCCTCCTGAGAAACACTGGTCTCAGACTGACTGGTGGAAACCTGGCTGGAATCGGACGCCTGACTGCTTCCCTCATTGGCGGACGACGTTGTGTCCTGGGTGGAATCGTTGCCGCAGGCGGCTACCGTCAGGGCAAGAATCAATGCAAGCGCTAGTGACAATGCCTTTTTCATTTCTGTATTCTACCTCCAAAATAATGATGGAGCCCTCATTTTGATCGCTCCTGGGTGCTTTCGCATTTTAGCATGTTAATACGCTGTTGTAAAGATTAATTTGAATTTTGCCGTTTGTTTTCCTATTTTGTCTAAATTTACGAGGGCTTCTTTGGGTGGATTTCACATATTTTATTCCCAAAAAAAGGATGACTCCAGGATGCTGCTCCTGGTCCATCATCCCTTTGTTTTCCTTGGCCATTTTGGGAAGGGCGTTCAATGGCAGGCCTTATCCTTGAAGGCACGGCCGATCCGGTTCTGCTCCTTCATGCACTGGATGAACTTCTCTCGGGTCACCTCCGGGGAACGGAAAGACCATTCTGTGCTGGCTTCCGCTTTGTCGGCCATCTTGTCAAATTCGTCCTCCTCAATCTCCACATCGTCAAAACAGATGGGAAATCCCATGCGGGCATTGAAATCCATGATCCTGTCGCGAAGCTCTGTCTGCCCGTCAAAAGTCAGCAGGCACAGCACACCCAAGGCAACGATCTCTCCGTGCAGATGCTGGTGGCCATGCTTTGTTACAGTGGCCCCATAGTACACGCAGTGGGCCAGAGAGGAATTATAATAGTATTCCGGTGTGTGCGTGGTCATATTGGACACCAATCCTGTGGACACAATAATATCCAGCACCACCTGCTCCAGGGCTTCCGTAACGCGCTTTTCCTTGCAGGCCTTCAGGGCCTCTCCTCCATAGGTCAGCAGGGGCTCCGTGCAGATTTTGCTGAGCTGCACTCCCATCAAAGGCGTGTGGGCCAAGGAAACGTTTTTGCTGGAAAACACCGCCTCACATTCCTTGGACAGAGCGTCTCCAATGCCCGCCCACAACAGCTCGTAGGGGGAATCTGCGATAATCGCCGTATTGATAAAGGTGTGTTCCACCAGTTTGGGGTAGTAATATTCCCGGAAAGTGCCGTCTGGATTATAGATCACACTGATAGAGGTAACAGACGCGCAGTTGCTCCCCACCGTGGGAAACAGGAACAACGGCTTGTCCAACTCATTGGCCACATATTTGCAGGTGTCACAGGCTCTGCCGCCTCCAACTCCAAACAGAATGTCCGCTTTCTTTACGGTTTCGTTGGCAATCAGGGCATCGCCATTTTCATAGGTGGAATCCCCTCCATACCAAATGAAATCCAGAATCTCCATGTCAGAGCCAGCTATACCTTCCAACAAGGCTTCCTTCGATTTTTCCATGGCCGTCTTACCGCCAATGACAACTGCCTTTTTCCCGTAATACCTTGCAAAATAGCCGATCTCCTTGTAACAGTCTGCTCCAATGGAATAACTGGGCAGGCAAACATTGTAACTCATGGCTCTACACTCCTTTCAGATCTCTGCCAAAACCGTACATTTCATTTTCCCATAGCTGCAGATTCTCCCGGATCCCCTTTTCCCACCAGGGATATCCGGTGCTTTTTCTCGCTAATGTGCAAAAGTATACCACATCTGGGGGAACATCTCAACTGCCGGAAGACCAGAAACTGCAATTACGGGGATTCCCCTAAGATCTTTTCCTCTAGTGGCAGACTTCTGGTAAATTCGCTGGTTTTCCAGCGTCTCTTTCAGCACCTATGTCTGGACATCGTTCCGGAAAAGAATTTTACATCATTCCATGGGAACCATATTGTCTCCCAAACACTCCAATGCTATAATGGGGGACAAGATCTTGGCAGGACAGTTCAAACCTGCTCCCAACGGAAAAGGCTCCCCCGGGATCCTTTCTCATTCTTTCTCAACAAGGAGGCATTCTATGATCAATCACTTTTGCAAAGTGCCACTCTGGGAGGCAAGCCCCAAATTGGCTGCTGTGGCCCAGGGCCATGTTCCCGCCGATGTGGTAATCCGCAACAGCACGCTGGTCAATGTCTGTACCCATGAGTTGCAGCCCTCCGTGGATGTGGCGATCAGCCAAGGCCGCATTGCCCTGGTAGGGGACGCCTCTCACTGCATCGGGGATCAAACGGAATTGATCGACGCCTCAGGCACTTACCTGGCGCCTGGCTTTTTGGACGGTCATATTCATGTGGAATCTTCCATGGTATCTGTGGGGGAATATGCCCGGGCAGTGATTCCCCACGGGACTACCGGTATCTTTATGGATCCCCATGAAATCTGCAATGTACTGGGGCTCAAAGGGGTTTCCTGCATGGCGGAAGACGCCAAGCGCACCCCTCTGAAAACCATGATCACCACCCCCTCCTGTGTTCCCGCCGTTCCAGGGTTTGAGGACACCGGATCTTCTGTGGGGCCAGAGGACATCCGGGAAACCATGGATTGGGACAACGTAGTTGGCCTGGGGGAAATGATGAACTTTCCAGGAATCCTCTCTTCGGACCAGCAAACGCACCGCATTGTGGGTGAAACCCTGAAAGCGGGCAAAACAGTTACCGGCCACTACTCCCTGCCCGAAAACGGCCCTGGCCTCAACGCTTACATCGCCTCTGGGATTCGTTGCTGCCATGAATCCACACGGGCTGAAGACGCCCTTCAAAAAATGCGCTTGGGAATGTACGCCATGTTCCGGGAGGGTTCTGCCTGGCGCGATCTCCATGAAGTAGTCAAAAGCATCACCCAACACCAGGTGGATACCCGCTTTGCTGTGATGGTCTCCGATGACAACCATCCCCATACCCTGGCTGCCCAAGGCCACATGGACCACATTCTTCGTCGTGCCTTGGAAGAAGGGGTGGACCCCATTACTGCCATTCAGATGGTCACCATTAACTGCGCTCAATGTTTCCAGTTGGACCATGAACTGGGCTCTGTCACACCGGGAAAATGCGCAGACCTGGTGTTGCTCCGGGATCTGTCCACCATGGAAGTGGTTCGCGTCCTGATCGATGGGGAAACGGTGGCACAAGAGGGCCGCATGCTCCGGGAATTCGCCCCTTATCACTATCCTGTATGGGCTACTGGTTCGATGCATCTCCGGGACAAGATTACTCCGGATTCCTTCCGCATTCCCGTTCAAGGGGACGCCGTCACAGTTCGGGTCATGGAAGTGGCCTCCGGACGGGTGGACAACCGGGAAACCAGAGCTACCCTTCCCGTCATTGAGGGACAACTCTGCTCCGACCCCTCTCAGGACGTACTCAAAGCCGTGGTTTTTGAACGGCATAAGGAAACGGGAAAAACAGGGTTTGGGTTTGTCAAAGGATTCCAAATCCAAAAGGGCGCTATGGCCTCTACCGTGGCTCACGACGCACACAACCTGCTGGTGATCGGCACCAACGATCAGGATATGGCTCTGGCCGCAAATACCTTGGCGGAGTGCGGAGGAGGCATGGTGGTGGTTCAGGACGGAAAAGTGCTGGGCCTGGTTCCCCTTCCCATCGCCGGTCTGATGAACGACAAGCCCATCCAGGAAATGAGCCAACTGGTGGAACAATTGGAAGGCGCGTGGGAAAAGATCGGGTGCAAAATGGTCTCCCCCTTTATGACCATGGCCCTGATTCCCTTGGCCTGTCTACCCCAGCTCCGCCTTACGGACCGGGGCTTGGTGGACTGCACTCAATTTTGTTTTGTCCCCTTGGAAATCGACCATTGACCTTTCCTTGCCATAGGAAAAGGCCGCCTTGCAGCAGAAGGCGGCCTTTTTGTTTTGGCGTTATTTCTTGTCGAAGGAAGGGTTGAAAGCGTAGAAGTTCTTAGAATCCAATTTGTCCGTGACAATCCGCAGCCCTTCGCCGAAATGATCCATTTAAGCAACAGCCGTCAAACCCAGTGTTTTCTAGGGTTTGGCGGCTTTTTTGTGTGCCGGAAAACCAAGCCCGATTGGGCGGATTCAGTGGCCCTATTCCGCTGAGAGCAAGGTGGGAAACCCGTTCTTATCCAAGTCGTCATCCGTCTCCCAAATGTCCTTGCCCCGCTGGATGGAGAACAGAATCAGGGCATCTCGTGGCACCCTGGGGTACAGCTCACTGTGACCAGCCAGTTTCAGAACCCGTTGGGTCTCCTCCTCGTTGAGGTGCATACCGAATGTGATGGCAATGAGCTTATCCCTGGAGGGTCGCTTGGTGCCATTGAAAATCTGATACATAAAGGCCTTGTCCACTCCAGAGTTCTCCACCACCTGGGCACGTTTCAAGCCCTTTTGCTTCAGTAGCGCCATCAGATACTTGGAGAGGTCGGGCTCTAGCATGTTCTCCTGGTTTTGTTTCAGAAAGGAGCCAAAGGAGGTAGCGTTTTTCAGATTGTATTTTGTTTCGGCGGAAACCGGTTGTAGAAACCGAAGTTCCTTGTCCTGCGGGAAACCACCCATAGTCCCCCCTCCTTTTGTTCTAAAAAATTTTAAAAAAGTCCAAAAGTCTGCTGGCGGCAGACGAAAAGTTACAGAGCATTCGTTATAATCAGCATCAGAAAGGAGCGATAAGAGTTGAAACGGAAACATTTCCTGACGTCCTTAAAGAAAACATGGATCCCCACGGAACAGCCGGGGAACGACGTTGTTAGAACCACCACAGTGCCTCAGATAGACGGACACGTTGATATGAGTATAGTCTATCGCAATGGAAACCTTGTGTCAACCGCCTCCCAGGAGGAAGAACAGTTCCCCAATGGTGTTGACGGCGCAGCCGCTGGGGAAGCCATTACGAACCTTCGCCAGGCACTGGGAAACATGAAGCAGGAGATGGAAGAGCTGAACTCTACCATTGTTGAGATGCGCGAAGTGGAAGAAAAGAACCAAGGAAAGATTCCAGACATCAATCGCATTATAGAAGAAGTGCTGACGCAATATTCGAAAGGAGAGGATGAATCATGATCTATGCTGTATCCGACATTCATGGCTGCTATGGCCAGTATCAAAATCTTTTGGATAAGTTACACCTGAAGGAGAATGACACGCTGTACGTACTCGGGGACGTCATCGACCGTGGACCGGACGGGTTCAAGATTTTATGTGACATGGCCTCCCGCCCCAATGTGGTGAACCTGATGGGAAACCATGAAGCTATGGCAATGGACGCTCTGCCCGGTATTCTCCAGATCATGACAGACAGCCAAGGCTCCCTAAACCGAGTAGAACGAAATAATATCTCCCTTTGGTTTCACAACGGTGGAGAAGAATCCCTGAGGGACTTTCTCCAACTAGGCGAAGCCCAAAGGAAGACTGCCTGGGAATACCTGTGCGCTATGCCGTCCTACAGGGAAGTGGAGACAGGAGGTCGGCGATTCGTTCTAGTCCACGGCGGGCTTCCGGACTTCTCCCCTTCCCGTCCCTTGGACAGCTACCATTCAGAAGAGCTTCTTTGGTGCCGTCCAGAACCGGATACCGTTTACTTTCCCGACCGTTGCGTGGTGCTGGGGCACACTCCCACACAGTTCCTGTACGACAGCGTGGGCCAGCCGGAACCCTGTGGAAAGATCTTCTGGACAGACACCTTTATTGACATTGACTGCGGCTGCGTTTACCCTGGCGGGCGACTGGGCTGCCTTTGCCTGGACACTATGGAGGACCTTTACATCTGAGGAAAACAAAAGAGCCGCCCGAATACAGGCGGCATGACAGAGGGAGGGATTTAAATGGAAACAAAACGACAGACAGCCCAGTTCGCTATCTACCTGACAAGCGGACTGCTCTACGACAGGCTCCACGAACTGGCGGCAGAGTACTCCCTTTCAGTGGAGCAATTAGCAGATCTGGCTGTTGAACGATTGATCCGTGATGTGGAATTTGTGCGGGATCTCCGCCATGGGATCGTATCTGGGCCATAAGAGCCTTACTCCCCACCATTTTCAAAATAGGCAAAGATCGCACGCAGAACGTTGACGGCCATTTGCCTGCGCTCCAGGGGCTGGCCATCCACGATCTGTTTAAACTGATCCATGATATGGGAATCTGTATCGGTAACAGAGTCTGCAAGAAGGTAATCCACTGTGATGCCAAGGCGGTTAACCAGGCGCACCAATGTATCTAAGGTAAGGCTCCTCTCCCCTCGCTCAATGGCCCCCATATAGGTATCGGAAATATCTACTGCCTCAGCAAGCTGGGCTTGAGTGAGATTGAGACGCCGGCGTTCCTCTCGAATTCGTTCACCTAACCTCTTATAGTCCATGGAAACACCCCTTTTTACCATTTAGTTTACCCGTCATTACAGCGTCAATTGAAACATCTATAAGAGGTATTTATATTGACTAATTGTGGTTTTCAAGATAAAATGGCCTTAAGAATGATTGAAAAATATAAGGAGGAAGAAAAATGGCCAATCGATATGAGCAGGTATTGAGAGATGAATGGGACAAGTTCAAAAATGGGAAAGAGCTTCTCCCCAACATTTTGCTACTCGGCGCAACCGGGTGCGGAAAAAGTTCCTTGGTAAATACAATATTTCATAGACAATTGGCCCCTGTAAACGATGTGGCCCGGGGAACCGATGATTTCAAAACCTATTGGGGCAAGGATTATGACATAGGTGTCAATCTGATCGACAGCCGCGGTTATGAGCTGGAAGATGGGAAAGGCGAGAGCTACGAGACGTATATCGCAGCGATCAATAACTTGATTGAAAACAATCGCAAAAAGAAGCCTCTTGAGCAAATTCACATTGTCTGGTTCTGCATTTCCATTCTAGGAAGTGTCCAGGAGTATGATCTCCAAGTTATGAAGAAATTGCTGCAAGAACCTGCGTTACGGGGACGTGTCGGCGTTGTGCTGACCAAATGCGATGAAGATGATAAAGAGGGAAGCGAAGCGAAAGTATTTAAAACAATCCTTGCAGACCATTTTGGAGTTACTCTCCCAGTGTTCGAAGTATCCACGGATTTAAGCTTGGATCTTGAAATGGAAGACCTCATCGATTGGTCCGCGTCTCAACTCACTGACATCGATTTGCAACAAGCATTTATTGCATCGCAAATGATCAGCTTGAAGCAAAAACGCGAAATGTCCGCTAAGAGAATTGCTATTTTTTGCAGTGCGGCTGCTGCAATTGGAGCTACTCCCATTCCATTGTCTGATGCGGCACTGCTCACCCCTCTTCAGCTCAGTATGGCAACCATGATTATTCATATTTATGGCATAGACGATTTGGCAACGATCTCAAAATCCGTGGTCGGGGATTTCATTATCGCCAATCTTGGAAAATCGATTGCGGGCGGACTATTGAAATTATTTCCGGGTATTGGATCCTTTCTCGGTGGGATGATCAACGGCGGTGTTGCCGCTTTCATCACCGCTGCTCTGGGCTTTGCAATCTCTGAGATTTGCTACGAAACCTGTAAAAAGATTGCAAATGGTCAGCAAGTCGATTTTTCCTCTTTGTTTGACAAAGCATCCATCCAAGAACTTGCAAAACAGTTCATGAAAACTCACAAACCTAGCGACATCGTTCTCCATCTGTCCCAGAAAGATCAGGAAAAAGCAAAGGAATATGCCAGCGAGTACCAAGGAAAATACGGAAACAAATTATAACAGGGAGAGATTTTCATGGAATATGCAGCGAAAATTCTGTTACTTGGCAAAACCAAGGCCGGAAAATCGTCGTTTATTAACTATTTTCTAGGGAAAACCGTGGCCAAGGCTGGACCCGGTGCTCCTATCACCTCAGAATATTTCGTTCCCTACGAAGCGAATGGCGGCAAATACCCTCTTTACATCTATGACACAAAAGGCCTGGAAGCCTTGGATGCCAATAACCAATTGGAAGAAATTATTGCTGGAATTAAAAAACAAAATTGTAGCGATGATATCTTCAATTGGTTCCACACCATATTTTATTGTGTCTCCGTCACAGAACGGTTCCAGCAGTTCGAAGCTGACTTTCTGCTCCGGATGCAGAAAGAGCTCTCACAGCACGTTCACATTATTCTCACCCATTGTGATGCCTGCTCTGAGGTTACGATCCAGCATATGCGCCAGAGAATTCTAAATTGTCTCGGCAACCAAACAGGGATCGAAATATTCGAAGTTGTCTCTGTTCAAAAAGAAAAGCGCAACGGCGAAATCGTGTATCCCCGAGGGAAAGAAAT
The DNA here is from genome assembly GCA_900543305.1 of uncultured Oscillospiraceae bacterium. Taxonomy (GTDB): domain Bacteria; phylum Bacillota; class Clostridia; order Oscillospirales; family Acutalibacteraceae; genus Acutalibacter. Next base: position 2,503 of record UQQZ01000058.1, on the reverse strand, counting down.
CATTGTGGAACGGGTATTTGATCTACTTTTGGAGGATATAGCAAATAAATTGTCCTTGGATTACGCAAGGGCTCTCACTCAGGCTATCGATCGTAATATTCTTTATGTGTTCAACAACCTAAACAATTATATCGATAAAAACATCAACACGAACACATTTTTTTGGCTGGTTGCGAATCAAGATGAATTGTCTGATGACCTAAAAGAGATAATCGAGGCGGGATTCTCAAACCTAAAACCTAAGTTGGAAACGGATAAAGAAATGACAGATGAAAAATTTCGAAAAATACTGAAACCCATGGCAAGGTTATATACCACCTATTGGGAAATTGTCACAAACTCCGATTATCTAAAACACGCTGGAATGGATTTTAATGCCTTTGAGTGGATAAACACTGACTGGCTTAATAAAGTGGACAAAGAGGCTCTTTTCACCAGGCTATTCCCCAGATTAGCAAAGCGCTACATTGTAAACCGGAACACACCAGCCACCATCTCATTTCTTGAACTGTTACGGTTATTCGGAGACGAAATCGGTGATATGTTGTCATTTAAAAAGAACATCAAAAAACTTTTACAGGATATAAAAACTGAAATTACGTTGTCTGTTCCGTCAGAAGAAACCATACGGCATGAAGCATGTCTTCGGATCATTGACTACATCAAGCCCTCCCTATGTTAACGCAAACTTTTCAAATTTTTGGAATGTGATCTCGTGAGTAAATACTCCGAATAGCAGCGGCTATGGCAGCAAGGGCAAGCTAAAGACCTTTCAGGAATGCCCCCCTACGCAAGAAAAGAAACGTACGGTTGGCCTAAAAACGACAATCATACTTTTACTATGAGATCATTTTCAAGGATGGGAGTAAAAGTTATGTGCGGATAAGGAGAAAATACTGCGATACCATGGAGAGGTATCTGTAAGGAGGTTTCCTATGGCCAGAAAAAAGAAACTGAGAAAAATCCCCTATGATCTGGTTTCTTACATTCAAATCGAAACGGAATGTATTCGAGACGCCAACGACAAGATGATGATTGCCTCCTATTGTCTTGGAAAACTGCAAACAGTCAACTGGTACATTCAACTTCTTGAAACGGGGAATGAAAAATACAGTATCCCTCACCCTCTTCCTGAACTTGAAACTATCCGTGACCAGCTCCAAGCGTGCTATCAGCAAATTATGGCAGTCCGGCTAATACAACCAGGAGATCGTCCATACCTGGACATCAAATATCCCCCTGGTTTTGAAGGATAGGAGAGTTATGTAAATGAGTCTCAAAGAAAAAATGTGGAAGAATCCCCCCTGTTCGAAATGCCCTTACAAGCTGGGAACCGTGCAAACATTGGTCAACCCTTGTCCCACGTGCAAGTTAAACAACTATCAAATGTTTGAGCAGTTCCAAAATGTGAACCGCAGTGACAAAAGTGTGTGATCCCCACACTAGGTACTGGAAACAGTACCCCCTAGGTACTAGATCATTCCGGTCCCACTATGGAGTTGCGGGAAAAAATTTTTAAAATACATGCCTGACAAACGGGACATAAGAAAGGCCCTGGCAGCTTATTGAACTGCCGGGGTCTTTCTGTGAAATTGCGTTTTGCTCTCCTCCCTCATCAGACAAATATACAACAGCTATTCCTTCATCTCCACAAACCACCTGCCGAAGGCTTCGTAGAGAAAGGTCTCCTTTCCCTTGATCTTCACCACATACCGCCGGGTCAACTCCCTGGTAGTGGGAGCTTTGCTTGGAGCTGCCTCTCGACTCTCCTCGATCTCAAAGACCGACCGTTTGCCAAGAGAATCTTCTGGGGATGGACGCTGCCATCAATGCAGTAAGTAACCACCACTTCCACATACTGCTTCCGACGGGCGCATTCCTTCATACTGCCTCTACTACTCTTTCCCCACCGTTGATTTCCAGCTCCCGGATATCCTCAAAGGCCACCACACTGCTGTCCACCACAAAAACCTGGTAGAACGCATCCACCCGCCGGACCTTCCCTGTTTGGGTGACGTACTCTCCTAGGGAAACACCTTCCAGCTCTTTTACCAGCCTGAAATAGGTGACCGTGACCCGCTGGCCAGATCGGAGATCGTTCAGCCTGTGGCGGATCAGCTCCTGCTGATCGGTCCCCAACGTTACCCGGGACACCAGCAGCCGGTCCTGCTCCTTGGTGAGGATCTCAATGTCAAATCCCCGCAAAGCCGAAAAAGGGGTGAACAGTTTTGCCCGGTTCTCCACGCTCATCTTCGGATGGCGGGAGATGGGACGGGACAAGTGGATCATATCTCTATAGGCTGTGGCATTCATTTTCTGTGACCTCCCTGGAAAAAGCTCTGCTGTACTTTGCGCTGCTTGTATGATACTATATTGGAAAAGCAAGAAAGGGAAAGGCTTATGAAACAACAATTGCGTGTCTCTGTTCCCTCGTTCCTAAGTGTCTTTTTAGTAGGGTTGGCAGTAGGTTGTGTTTGCCGCTTAGCGGACTACTTTCCGGCAG
>UQQZ01000057.1 GCA_900543305.1 uncultured Oscillospiraceae bacterium | reverse complement strand
TTCTGTTTGCGGGTTTTTGGGTGACCGAAATCAGAATGGAGGGGAGCGGCAACGGGAAAAAGAAATGTGTTTTCTATATGAGGTTTTACTCCTATATAAAAAAACCGCAGTCCAGAGGACTGCGGCATAAGGACAGTATCGTTCGGCGGTGGTGGCTTCAGATGTACAAACCACACCCGCCGTAAATCATTACACAGGAAAAGGGCCTATCCCCCTGTCTGCAAATTACAGGCAGGAGGGCAGGCCCTTTTCCTTGGGGGATTGCGGATTACTTGCGCAGCTCTTCGGGCAGTTCGGGTTCATAGCCAATACCATGAGAAACGGCTCCCGCTCCAAAGTTGGCAATAGCTTCCAAGATGGCTGCGATTGTGCTGATGATTTCACTCATTTGTTGTTCCTCCTAGCAATTTTGATAGTATCATCATTGCGGCCACCGCCGCAACGGATGCGGTAAAAATGCAGAACAAAGAATACATGGAAAGGAGAAGCTCACCAAGGAACATAAGCAGTGAATCTACAACGACCATTCCTCGAACTATAATTTTGTTCTTGCGAAGTGTTCGCTCGGAAACTGGATGGTGTGGATTGGAGATAGGCGCTAACACCCAAATGGCAAAACAGCTTATCAGAAGAAGCACATTTCGAGTGATATTGGGAGTAGAAAGTAGAATCAGTGATAGAATAAAAGAGGCTAAAAAGACACTATTGGTCAGGATGAAGCAGTTGCGGTATGTTGAGGCGTGATACCCTCCTCCAGGGAGCCGGAACGAAATAAACACGACAAGGAAAATAACTCCCCACAGGAGATTTCCCAACAGGGCTGCCAGCAGAAGGATGGATGCAACAGCTGTGGCCGTCGATATGGTCAGTTCGGTACCGTACTGATAGATGGCTTTTTTTGATTGATCTAGCTCAGACTTCCCATATAGGAACCCTACAAGTTGACTTGCACAGCGCTGCAACAAGCAAAATCCCCCTTTGCTTTTTCCTAACGATAAAACAAAGGGGGAGAAAAATCAATATGGTTTTACCCAACGGTAGAATTGTTTGTATCAAACGGTAGATCGGACAGAGAAACAACGGAAATAAACCGGTTATTTGAGAATTCCGTGCGGAGCGTGCCTTCATATTTTTGGGCGATACTTCGTATGTTGAGCAGTCCATATCCGTGGGGTATGGCCGGATCTGATTTGGTAGTGTGTAAGTCCGGATTGTCGGTAAATGGGTCAGAGAGTACGGTGTTTTCTACGCGGAGGATCACAAAGCTTTGTACTTGCTTGACTTCTGTGTGGACTATCCGTCCAGCCGGATCGGGTATTTGCATACTGGCTTCAAAGGCGTTTTCCAACTGGTTAGCTAGGACGCCGCAGAGGTCTACCGGGTCAATTTGGATTGGGACATGGAGATTCGCCATATAGGTAAATTGAATCTTTTTCACTTGGGCCTCTGCTAACTTGGAGTTAATAATGGCATCCACAATATCATTCCCACTATGGCACTGAGCAGCCTGGTGATAGGAGGTCTTTAGGAGGGAATCCGCATATTCCAAGGCGGATTCTACTTTTCCACCGGAAATTAGTTCGTGTACCGTCCTAACATGATGCCTGAAATCATGCAGTGTTCGCAATGACGCTTGCTGGGCAGCGTGCAAACTCTTATAATTTTCCGCCATTAAAGCGTTTTCCGCGCGGAGCATCTCCATACGCTGTCGATCTTGCTCTTGCTTCGTGAGAGCGAGAAAAAAGGCAATGAAGGCGGCAATAAAACCGAGGAGGAAACACCAAGAAGTCACAACTGCCAGCTGCATTATAGGCAAATCTGGAACTAAAACTACTTGGAAAAGGCATTGCATAACAATATATGAAACAATAGTGATAACGAGTAAGTAACGGCTCAAACGTAGCGTTAACTTGGAAAGACCTGGAAGCCACCGACGCAATATAAGATAAAAACCTATATCAATTAATTTGTCGATAATTAAGAACGCAATTCTATTAATACCTTGGGATGTAACAAAAATAGTAAAGAAAGTATTGGTTGCACTTATAGTATGCGCAAATATAATTACGACAATATAATCAATGGATTGAATAAGCAACAATGAAAGAATACAAGTAATACTTCTCGTAAGCAAACTACCTGTCGACAAAATTTTGGAAGTCACAAAGATTATAAAAGCCATAGATATTAGCGGTGTTATGTAGGAAAACTCATCTATAATATTTAAAAAGGATACCAGGATTGTAGAACAAAGGGAAAATATCATTAGAAGAAACAAACCTTTATGGCCGGGAATTCTTCTCATAGATGATGCGGTTATGGCAGACAAAATGACAATACATTCCGTGAATGTTGCCAAAAGTTCAATTATTCTGGATAGAATCAGCATTTCTCGCTAGCCTCCATAATAACGGTTTATTGTCAGCTTTACTTGTGGCAAAAGCCGCCGGCTGATTGGCAATGAATCCCCGTTTGTCATTACTGCCTCGCCATTTTCAATCTTTTGGATATAGTCCAGGTTGATGAAAGCTCCCCGGTCAATAAAAATGAAGCGCTCATCCTCGATGATTTCAAAGAGCTTTTTGATCCCTCTTTCATCCTGAATGATTTTGCCGGCTTTTGTGACAATCTGACAATACCGCGCGATGTGGCGAATATACAGAATATCCCGATACGAAATGCGCTGTATATTACCATAGTGGGACACGGCTAAGCTGCCAGTCGCCTGCTTCTCCCGCTGTTCCATGGCAGCACTAAGTGCTTCACTCAGATATTCCTTCCAAGTCTGCTTGGACAAATAGCGCAACGCCTGGACCCGGTAGCCATCGGGCGCAAATTCATCATGGGAAGTCAAAAAGATGATCACAGAATCAGGATGAGCTTTCCGAATCTGTCTGGCCAACTCCATCCCACCTATCTCCGGCATTTCGATATCTAGGAAAAAGATGTCGAAGCCAGATGTCTCTAAGGCTTCTCGAAGCGACCTTGCCGAGAAGTAATCGGTACAAGTAGATACAATTTGCCGCTCAGTAAACCATTGGTCTATCTTTTGATGGAGGAGTTGAAGAAAGTGAGAGTCGTCATCACATAGAGCAATTCGAATCATAATGGCCCCTTTCACAGGTCTTGTCGGAACTGAAGAGTAGTTCTACGGTTGATGTCGATGATCAAGCTCTTATACGCAGTGATTAACAAAATATAACGGTCATTGTAAGCACGAGGGTTTCTTGGGTTCAAATTGCTATTATACACTTTTATCACAGGCTCACCGGCAAGCAATTCCGATTTGATATCAGCAACTACTTCTGAAATTGGAGAGGTATGGTATTTAGATGGTGTCCAGTGAGAAAGTGCCAAACGAATGTTGCTCTGAGAGATGGAATAAATATGAGCGGGGGCGGGAGCAAGGTCCATCAACATTTTCCCGTCGTTTTCCATTAGTGGGAAATCTGAATAAAGGTTTAATAGTTCGTAATAGTCGCATCCCATGGACAGAAGATTTTGAAAAAGGTGTTCTTTCTTCTGTTGCCCTGCCTCCCCTTCTTGGCAAGATTTATACCAAAGCTTTCTAACAAATAGGCGGAGAGGGGCGTCTAAAGAGAGTTGTTCCGTAAAGCACATAGTGAGTTCATTCCTCCTTTATGAAACAGCATAGGAGAAACATGAGTAAATGTCAAGTTTACAATGAGTCACTGCCATGGATATTCTGCGGTTCCCTTGCTAAAATAGCAGACATAAGGGGGACAGAATTATGGGAAAGGTAACTCCAGAACGGATTAGATATTTTCGGAAACAGCTTGGCCTAAATCAAGAAGAACTTGCGGCATTATGTGGAGTGGATGCCTCCTGTATATCCCGGTGGGAAATTGGAAAGTGGTCCCCGTCAGTAGAGAGTTCCTTGCGGCTGGCCAAGGCTCTAAAGGTTACGGTTGAGGATCTGTGTGATGATGGAAAGACAAAAATAGAAGACGTAGCAACCAAACAGGCAGTGGCCGAGTTTCAAGAATTAAGGCCACAGGAACAGGGTCTTGTTCTCACACTAATCAGGGAGCTGAAAAAACTGCGGGGAAAAAGCTAGGTTCATAATACCACACTCTTTTCTTTTTTTCAGCGTGTTTTCATAAAAGGTAGGATTTTTTGTATTAAACGGTATTTTTGAAATCCGGTGGGAAGTGATTACCCACCGGATTTTTGTGCGTCTTAACCATTTGATACAGAAAAAAGTACCGCTGGATCAAAAGCTGTTTACAAAATGAAAAACACGGGTTATAGTAAATTTGTCGAAAAACCAGCTGGTAAATATGATAAAAGTTGGCGAACACCTCAAAACAGAGGAGGGTATGACATGGCCTACACAACTTTCAAGCTCCCCATTGGCTATCGCCTGTACGACCGAGAGCAAAACAAGGTGGTTCCCTTGAATCAAGAGGAATATGAATCTCTGGAGCGCATCCAGGCCGGCCGGGCGACTCAGGAAGACGGGGAGCTGCTGGAGCGGTTTCGGGAAAAAGGCTTTTGTCAGGAAAGCGAGCTCTGCGAGATCGAGCATCCTGCCACGCCCACCTTGGAGGCTGCGCTGCAAACTCAGTTGCGGCAGATCGTTTTGCAGGTGACTCAAAACTGTAATCTCCGGTGCTCCTACTGTGCTTATTCCGGCAGCTATTATAACCGCACCCACACGAATAAAAGAATGCGTGTAGAGACGGCTCTCCGGGCCGTGGATTTCTTTCTGGAGCGTTCTTCCGGCGTAGAGGAGGTAACCATTGGCTTTTATGGCGGGGAGCCCGTTTTGGAATTTGGCCTGATCAAACAAGTGATCGACCATGTGGAAAAACACTACCCTGCCCGGAAAGTTCGGTATAACTTCACCACAAACCTCACGCTGTTCACTGACGAGGTCATCGACTATGTGCTGGAGAAGAACATCCAGATCATGATCAGCATCGATGGTCCCCAGCCAGTCCAGGACAAATACCGGACATTCGTTAATGGAAAAGGTTCGTTTGCTACCGTCATGGCCAACGCCCGCCGGATCAGGGAGCGGGACCCAGACTATTATAAGACCTGCTTTACGAATACGGTGGCATCGCCGGGTGAGGATTATGAGAGCATCCGGGAGTTTTTGGATCACAGCGAGCTTTTCGGGCCCCTGCACTCTTCTTTTACCCAGGTGAACGAAGTGGGTCTGAAAGAGGCAGTGACCTACGGGGACGAATACTACCGTATGGTCCGCCGTGAAAAGTTCAAGATGTTACTTTTCACGTTGGGGGAGATCGACAGCAGCCAGGCTTCCCGGATGTTTGCCCAGGAGAAAGCGACCATCCTGCACACCAACCGCGGCCTAACGGGAGGTGGCACCCTACATAGCAAGAAAGGGCATCCGGGCGGGCCGTGTGTACCGGGGCTGCACCGGTTTTTTGTGGATGTAGATGGTAACTTCTACCCCTGTGAGCGGATCACAGAAGACACCGCTTTCCAGGTCGGTAATCTGGATACAGGGTTTGACTTGGAGAAAGTGGAAAAGATTATCAACGTGGGTCGCTGCACCAAGGAAGAGTGCCTTACCTGCTGGGCTTTTTTGCACTGCGGGACCTGTATCGCCAACATGGTCGAGGAGACTACTGCGACCCGGGAGGCCAGGCTTCGCCGCTGCCCCCAAGTTCGCGGGGGAGTGATCGACAAGCTGTCTGATGTAGAGATGGTGAAATATTACGGATTCGATTTTACGGAGGAAGACGAATGAAATGGATGGTATACCCCGCTTCCCGATATGTGAGTGTGCTTGCTCGATACCCAGAAGAGATCCCAGGATGTGAGGAAATCCAGTTCGTCGCTCCGGAGGGCTGGGGCGCTGATGGGGAAGATTTTTCCTCTGTGGATGGCGGGCTCCCCACAGGAGTACAGCTTTCCAATGACTTTGACAGGGCTCTTGACAAAGCGGACGCTGTCCTGTTTGCCGACGGACCGATCCCACTCCCTGAGAAATTCTTGCTGGGGAAAATCGCCCGGGCACTGGAGGCCAAGAAGCAGGTAGTTCTGGAAAAGATCCCGGAGGAATTAGCAGGCAAGCTGCCCCTGGATCGAGTGAGGGTCTTAAAGGAGAATGATCCTGTAGCCGTGAGAAAACCACAGATGCAGGATCCAGAGATCCGAACCATTCCTGTGCCGGTTGTTTTTATTCTGGGTACGGGTCCCCACACCAACAAGCTGGAGGTCCAGACGGCTTTAGGCAAGTATTTCCGGGAACAGGGGTATTCTGTTTCCCAAGTGGCCTCCAGGAACCTGGGGAACTTCCTGGGTTACCATACGGTACCGGAGTCGCTTTTCAGCCAGGCGGCTACGACAAAAGACAGGATCATCTTGCTCAACCGGTATTTCCACAAAATCTATCTTCGGGATAAGCCGGAAGTGATGATCATCGGCCTGCCGGGCGGGATCATGCCTGTGAACCCCATTCGGTTTGATGAGTTGGGTGAAAAGGCGTATCTGATCTCCCAGGCAGTAACACCGGACGCGGCGGTGCTGTGCACCTATGCTTTCGATTTCAATCAGGACTATGTGGAAGAAATGCAGGCCATTTGTCAATACCGATTGGGCACTGCAGTGAAACACTTGGTAGTATCTGGCACGGGAATGAGTCTCTCTTCTGAGACAAGCCAGACGGAGTACTCTATGGTTCCCGGGTCTCTTATTCAAGAAAAGTGCAGCTTTCCATTTAGCGGCATAAGCTGCCACTACGCTCTGGACCCCCAGGATTTGGAGCGTTTAGGGGAGAGCGTCCTACAAGAGTTGACGGAAAATCTGTGAGGAGGGCAGAGCTATGAACATTCTGCAAATCAAAGAAGACATGAAGGAACTGATCCAGCAGGCCGACCCTTCTGTCCCTGTGGATGATGAAGCAAAAGACCTGTTTGCTTCCCCGGACCCCATCTTCCCCAGGGAAATGCTATACGTCTGTATGGAGCTAAAGAAGAAGTATCCTATCGACTACAATCAGGTGGTAGACCGGGTAAAGAAGTATTCCATTGCGGAATTGGCGGAGGCTATCTTTGCCCAGCAATTATAAACTCTTACTTAGTCTGGTGAGCTTTCCGGCGCGCGAGGAAGCTTTCCACATATTCTATCCCTTCTATGGAGCCCCATTTGGCTCCTGGCTGGGAGGAAAGGAGGAGAACCATGAAACAGCAACTGAGAAAGTCTACCGTAAATAGGAAGATGCGCACATTTGTTAATAAGTGTGATTGCACTTGCTACTCTCATTGTGATCCTTCTACCAGTTCTTGGTATCCGAAGGAAGCGCATTCTGGAGAAGACAATACGGTTTTCAATGTTTACTACAATAGGGAAAACTGAGAAAATCTGTTCTAGCTTCTTCAAGATAGCAAGGAGAAGCTGACCAGAGAGACATTCAAAAAGGGCTATAATATTATGCCCTAAAGTGGCACAAAGGTATGGCCTTTCTATGGAGAGAGGTCGTACCATTTGTGCTATATACTCAAATTAAGAAGGTAATCCCCATGGATGGTAGAAATAATTTAATCAGACGGTTTGGTTGTGCAATATTATTATTAGTACTCATTTTTTCCGCCTGCCAAAGCGAGCAAGACGAACTATACAGTCAAGCTGTAGAAGACCAGAAAAGCGCAGTAAGCGCGGCGCCCACAGCAGAGCCCGGTGACGGGGAGGCCTCTGAAATGCCCCAGAGCGAGGATAGCCTTGCCGGAGAACTCACCATTCGCGTTGGTGTGCAACGAAGTATGTACGAGATTACTGCCCTGACCATGGAGTTTATGAAACTGCACCCCGGGGTGACCGTCACTATCGACGCGGACTATTCCATCACCCAGTGGTCCGGTCTGTCCAGCGCGGAGCAGCGCATGAACCAGGAGAGCTTCCGCTCCCAGCTGCGGACAGAGATCGCCAGCGGTGAGGCGGATTACCTCATTTTCGACTTTACCGATGAGCTGGATCTGACGCCTCTCTCCCAGGTAGGAGCCCTTTCCGACATGAGCGAATTCTGGGAAAACGACCCGGACCTCCAGGAGGACGACCTATTCATGCCGGTGATTGAAGCCTTCCAGGTAGAGGGAAAGATGACCGCTATCCCCTACGCTTTCCTGCTTCCTACCGTTACCTTTTCCCAACACGTCATCGATGATGCGGGCATCGACTTGACCGGCGTGCACACAGTGGGTGTGACCCAGCTGTTGGACTGGTACGACCAAGCCCGGGAGCTAAAGCCGGAGTTGAACCTGATCTTTACCTCCTGGAGCAAGGACACCCTGTTTGCCTACGAGCGGCCGGACTACATCGACCTGGCCAATGAGACCTGCGATTTCGATTCCCCCGAATTTGTGGAATTCCTGGAACGCACCAAGGGGGTCAATGCGGAGGACCCGGACTTGGGAGAAAATGAGCTGGCCATGGGGGATATAGGCTTTGCCCCCTATTGGGAGGAATACTGGGAAACCGGCGAGGTACCTTTAGAATTGGTATACACAGATATCGATCAGTTCACCAATATCGCCACAAAAGCCCGAGAGTGGTTCTGCGTCCCGCAACATGAAATTTTCCTCACCTCCTTTACCTTGCAGCAGCCCCTGGAGCGTGTGACCCGTCCCTACGCCCTGACCAGCACCGAGGGAAAGCTGGTGCTGGATGCCTGGGAGGTTTTCGCCATGCCTTCCAGCATGAAGGATAAGGAATTGGGGTGGGAGTTCATCAAGTACTGCCTGAGCACCCGGGAGGAACCCACTTGCGGCTCCGAGCTTTACACCTACGGAATCCCCGTCAACAAGGAAAATTATCGGAAAGCGGCGGAACACGTCTCTACCGGCGGCACCTATCCCGACTATAGCATGGGATACCCCCAAAGCTACCCGGGCCTGGACCCGGACGCCACAGTAGAGGAGATGGAGGCTATGCTTTCAGTGAACACGGTCTACGCCGGTGCCTACAACGTAGACGTGCAGGAATACCTGGACGAGTACTACGTAAACGGTCTGATCACCGCCGAAGAGTGCGCGAAGAAGATTCAGGACAGGACGTATATGTGGCTGAGCGAATAAAAGCGGCGCTCACTAAATAGGGACAAGCTCTGAAAGCACGCGCCAGAAGCCTTGCCCCCATAAACATTATCCCTGCATTGGAAGCCTCATTTGGCACCAGGCTGGGAGGAAAGGAAGAAAAATCTATGAAACGGCAACTGCGGAAATCTACCGCTGCGCAGCAGGCAAACTGCTTTCTTAATCTATGCTCATGTGTATGAGATTGTGCGACCCATTGTGCCGTGGAAACCAGTTCTTGGTACCCCGAAGAAGCACACGGCAGGCCATATGTAACAACGACTAACATTCAGACTAACAATATTCACAATCAAAATAAATGGTAACCGAAATCAATTATGATAGTTTAGTTCGCAAAGAAAGCTGAGAGTTTTAGGGGGAGCGACCGAAATCGCTCTCCCTGAAACACTGTCATTACAAGCAGCGGAGGCTGACGGAAATGAAGAAAAGGTTTTTGGCATTATTGCTCGTCGGCTGTCTCTTGATCGTCTTGGGGGCGTGTCAAACAGAGCAAGACGAACTATACAGCCAAGCTGTAGAAGACCAGAAAAGCGCAGCAAGCGTCCAGCCTACCGCGGACCCCAACGACCCGGACTACCTGGGCGATCCCACGCCGCTGCCTGGGACGGCTTTTACTCCGGTGCCCCAGGATGATTTGCAGGGGGAGCTGGTGATAAAATCCTATATGCAGATGACCAACTATAGCGACAGGTTAGATTTGTTAATAGAGGAATTCACAAGACTCCATCCTGGGGTAGAGATTCATGTGGACTACCATCTCTCAGCCAGCCAGTCCTTATCCAGCAAGGAAGAGTGGAGGATGGCGAAGGAACAGTTTCGCGGCAATACCCAGGCAGAGTTGGCCAGCGGAGAGGCGGATTATCTTCTTTACGGAGTTTCCGATATTTTGGATATGTCCTCTTTAAGCCGGAATGGCATCCTTTTTGATATGGCCTCCTATTGGGAAAAAGATCCGGACATCCAAGAGGCAGAAATCTATATGCCGGTGCTGGAAGCCTGTAAGATAGATGGGAAAATGACTGCGATCCCCATGTCGTTCTCTTTCCCCGCTGTGATGTTTTCCCAACGCCTGATGGAAGAGGTGGGGATCGACCTGACCGGCGTGAAAGCGGTAAGCTCCACCCAACTGCTGGACTGGTACGACCAGGCCAGGGAAAGCAAGCCCGATCTAAACTTGTTCTTCACTTCGCCGGGAAAGGACGCTCTCTTTTCCACCGAAAAGGTTGATTACATCGATGTTTCCTCGGCAACCAGCTCCTTTCAGTCCTCGAAATTTGTGGACTTTTTGGAGCGGACAAACGGCGTGGGAAACAACGAGCCCGACTTAAGCGAAGACTTGATCGGCTATGGCTATGGATCTCCAGGCCTTGCACGATATTGGGAGGAATACCGGGAAACTGGGAAGATACCTTTGGAAGTCAGCATGAGTCTCGATGCGGGCTTTCCCCAGCAGGACCTTGTGACGAGAAAAGCGAAAGAGTGGTTTGCTGTAGCCAGCGCGGAATCGTTATATACGTTTTACACCGTACAGGACCCGCTTCCCTACCTTACCCAACCCTATCCCCTTATCAGCTCAGATGGCAAACTTGGCATTAGCAGTTACGAGGATTTTGCAATGCCCGAAAGCTTGCAGAACAAGGATCTGGCCTGGGAATTTATCAAATATTGTCTCAGCGCGCGGGAAGATCCTACCTTTTATGAGTTAACAGGGTTTCGCTGGCCTTATGTGGCCCAGGGGTTTCCTCTCAACAGGGAAAATTAGCGGAAGATGGTAGAATATATTGCCGCAGGGAATGCCTATGGGTCCGCTATAATAGGATATCCGGGCAATTACAAGGGGATCGACCCGGAGTCCTTATTAGCGAAGCTGGATGAAATGTTGACCTGTGATCCCGTCAACGTCAATGCCTACAACGTAGACGTGCAGGAGTACTTAGACGAGTTCTATGTAAACGAATTGATCACCGCCGAGGAGTGCGCCGATAAAATCCAGGGCCGGGCGGAGATTTGGCTCAACGAATAACTGAAAACCGGGGAGGTCCCCAAGATGAAAAAGAAAACCGCGTCATACTGGCTGTTTTTGCTGCCCAGCCTGCTGGGGGTGCTGGTGTTTTACGTGGTGCCCTTTGGGTACTCGCTGTACTACGCCCTTATCGACAACATGGGGTCCCAGGAGTTTGTGGGGCTGAAGAACTTTTCCGACACCCTGACAAACTCCCTGTTCCAGAGCGCGGCCTTCAACAGCGCCGTGTTCATGGTGATCTCCGTCCCCCTGGGCATGGCCCTGGCCCTGGTGCTGTCCCTGTGCCTGCAGAAGATGAAACGGGGCCGGGTGGCCGCCACCATGGTGCTCCTGCTGCCCCTGGTAGTCCCCTCGGGGACCATCGTCTACTTCTGGAAAGTGCTCTTTGACTCCAACGGCCTGGTCAATGAATGGCTGATCCAGCTGGGGCTTTCCCACCAATGGGTGAGCCAGAATCAGTGGTCCATGGGGATTTTGGTGGCGGTGTTCCTGTGGAAAAACGTGAGCTATAACATCGTGCTGTTCTGGTCGGGACTCAACTGGATCCCGGAGATCTACTATGAGCAGGCCAGGCTGGAGGGGGCCAATGGGTGGCAGCAGTTTCGCCACATTACCTGGATCTACTTGTCGCCCACCACCTTCGTGGTGTTGCTGATGAGCGTAGTTAACTCTTTCAAAGTGTTCAAGGAGGTGTACATGCTCTACGGACCCTATCCAGACCCGGACATCTACATGCTCCAGCACTACATGAACAACCAGTTTTTGTCCCTGAACATGCAGAAGCTATGCAGCGCGGCGTACATATTATTCCTGGTGATGGGCCTGGTGCTGCTAGTTCTGTTCTACGCCCAGAAGCGTGTCACCGACGCCTATCAGTAAAGGGGGTGGCAGTGTGAAAAAACGGTATCCGGTTGCGGTGGTGTTTGTGTCGCTGGCAGCGCTGGCGGCGGTTTTTCCCCTGCTGTTTACCGTGACCAGCTCCTTTATGAGCGGGGAAGAGATCGCCAGCCGGTACACGGCGGAAGTCACGGAATCCAATGCAAACGACTTTCTCTCCAGCGGCATCCACTTTGTGCGGTTTGGCCTGATCCCCGAGGAGCCCACCCTGGACCAGTACAAAGAGCTGCTTTTGGACAGCCCGGAGTATCTGCGGATGTTCTGGAACTCGGTGCTTTTGGTGGTGCCGGTGCTCCTGGGGCAGGTGGTTTTGGCGCCTTTGGCGGCCTACGGGCTGGAACGGATCCGCTGGAAGTATAAGGAAGCCATTTTCTTTGGGTATGTGATTGTGATGCTCATGCCCACCCAGCTGCTGTTGGTGCCCAACTTCATTGTGGCGGGGTGGCTGAATATCCGGGAAAGCTATCTGGCCATTATTCTGCCTGCCATGTTCCACCCCCTGGGAGTGTTCCTGATCCGCCAGCAGCTGAAAAACTTCCCCAAGGAGTGCCTGGAAGCCGCCGCCCTGGACGGGGCTGGCTTGTTCTCCGCCTATTGGCACATTGTGCGGCCCAACTTGAGTTCGGTGCTGGCGGCACTGCTGGTGCTGCTGTTTGCGGACAACTGGAACATCATCGACCAGGCGGTGGTGTTCCTGAAGAATACCTATGACAACCCCCTGTCCGTCTACCTGGGAGAGGTGGTGTCCGGAGATCCGGGAATGTTCTTCGCGGTGTCGGTCTTTTACCTGATCCCGGCGGTGCTGGTGTTCCTTCTGGGGCAGGAACATCTGACGGAAGGGATCGCTTTGTCCCAGTTAAAGCTGTAGGAGGCAGGAATGGAACGAAAGGAGCGTCCGGAGGAAACAGGGGAATGGAGGGAATTTGGCCTTTTGCTTGGGCGGCACTGGCGGAAGCTGTTCCAGGTGCAGCTGCTGGTACTGCTTTCCGCATGTGGGGTGGTGACCCTGCCTGCGGGGATCGCGGCGGGGAACCGGGTGTACAGCAAGCTGCTCCGGGATAAAAACGTCCTGGTGTGGCCGGAGTGGAAGACGGGCTTTTCCGGGTCCCTCCGGGAGGGGGTCCCTTTGGGGGCCGGGTATTTCCTGCTGCTTTTCCTGGGCCTGGAGCTGACCCAGTGTTCCCTGTTGTCCCTGCGGTGCCTGGGGCTGCTTCTGGCATTCGGGACCCTGGCGTGGGGAACGGCAGGGTTCTTCCTTCTGGCGGTGCAGGAGCTGCCCTGGAGGAAGCTTTGGAAAAACAGCCTGCTCCTGCTGGCGGCGGAACCGAAAACCGCCCTAGCCCTGGGGGCCCTTTGGGCGGCGGGACTGGTGTTTTTGGGGACGCTGTTCCCTTACTCGCTGCTGGTTTTACCCACGGGAGCGGCGGGGCTTTTCCAGCTTGTGAGCTGCCGGATCCTGTGGGGCCCGGTGGAGAGAAGGATCATCGCCCCCTGGAAACAGGGGAAACAATAAAGGGGAAAGGAGATCCGCCCCAGCTTGCGGTGCGGCGGGAACGCCGCGGGCCTTCTGGAAGGGCCAGGCGAAAGCCAAAGCTGATCTGTTATGGCGAACATTCGATTTGAGCATGTGCGAAAAGTGTATCCTGTCTCCCGGGGGACCCGGAAGAGGCAGAAGGAGGCGGACCCCCGGCTGACCCAGGAGGGAGTCGTGGCGGTGCAGGACTTTTCCTTAGAGGTACAGGACCGGGAGTTTGTGGTGCTGGTGGGCCCCTCGGGCTGCGGGAAATCCACCTTGCTGCGAATGGTGGCAGGTTTGGAAGAACTGACGGGAGGGGAGATCTACCTGGACGGGACGCCTGTCAGCGGGACGCCGCCCCAGCGGCGGAGCATCGCCATGGTGTTCCAAAACTATGCCCTGTATCCCCACATGACGGTGTTTGAAAATATGGCCTTCCCCCTGCGGATGCAGAAGCTGCCCAAGGGGGAGATCCAGAAAAAGGTCCGGGAAGCCACCAGGATCCTAGACATTGAAGAGCTGCTAGAACGGAAGCCCAAGGAGCTTTCGGGAGGCCAGCGGCAGCGGGTGGCCATTGGGCGGGCCATTGTCCGGGAACCCAAGGTGCTCCTGATGGACGAGCCCCTCTCCAACCTGGACGCCAAGCTGCGCAACCAGATGCGCGGGGAGCTGATCAAGCTCCGGCAGAAGATCGACGCCACCTTTCTCTATGTGACCCATGACCAGACCGAAGCCATGACCCTGGGGGACCGGGTGGTGGTGATAGAGGGCGGGACCGTCCAGCAGGTGGGCACCCCGGAGGAGGTGTACGAAGCCCCGGCCAACACCTTTGTGGCGGGGTTCATCGGCGAGATGAACTTTTTGGCCGAAGGCGGCGCGGTGCTCGCCGTGCGCCCGGAGGATATTGCTCTGCGTTCGGCCTCCGGCGCGGGCATGGCGCGTATTGAAAGCGTGATGCCGCTGGGCCATTACACACAGATCATCCTTGTGCGCGCAGACGGCGCACGGCTGAAGGTTTTCATTCCCAAGGAACAGGCACTGGGATATATACCCGGCCAGACAGCGGACTATTCCTTCACGCGCTTCAAGCAGTTCGGCGCGGCACAGGCCAGCGCCTGAAGTACTTCCGGGCAAAACAGCTTCGGCTGTTTTCCGCCGGAGCGGAAAGCCGCCCCGGCAATAAATAAGGATTTTATCGTAATCTCATAGGAGATATGGAAGGGAGAAACATTCATGAATCGATTCATCCAGAAGGCGCTGTGCGCCGTCGCCGCCTGCGCTCTTGCGCTGAGCCTTTCCGCCTGCGGCAGCACTTCCCCGGCCACGGGCGCCGCAAGCGCGGACGTTCCCACCGTCACCATCTGGGGTTATGGCGGCCAGGAGGTGCGCGAAGC
>UQQZ01000056.1 GCA_900543305.1 uncultured Oscillospiraceae bacterium | reverse complement strand
CCCCCTCCTGCTCCGGATAGAAATACCGGAAAGTGTCCACCAGGCCCGTGGCCAAAAGCTCTGCGAATTTTCCCCGCTCCTGGTAAGAATACCCCGCGTTGCCCTGATTGGACTTGGGATTTTTCAAGTCGATGGGCCGGTGGGCCACGTTCATGTCCCCACAGACAATCACCGGCGCCTTTTCCCGCAATCGCTCCAGATACTCCCGAAATGCGTCCTCAAAAGCCATCCGGTACTCAATGCGCACCAGCTCTCGCTGGGAGTTGGGAGTGTACACCGTCACCAGGGTAAACTCCGGGTATTCCGCAGCAATCACCCGGCCTTCCCCGTCAAACTCCTCCAACCCTATACCGTTGGTCACTTGCAGAGGCTTTTCTTTAGTAAAAATCGCCGTCCCCGAATACCCTTTCCGAGTCACCGCGGAATTCCAGTATTCGTGATACCCGGGAAAGACGAAATCCGCCTGCTCCCGCTGCATCTTTGTCTCCTGCAGACAGATCACATCCGGGGACTCCTGCTCCAGAAATTCCCCGAATCCCTTTCCCATACAGGCTCTCAGTCCATTTACGTTCCAGGATACCAGTTTCACGGCGTATCCACCTTCCCATTCTGTAAATTTTCTATAAACCCCAAGACATCTGCTTTTATCTATGATATAATGGGGAACAAGTCTTTGGCCGCCCTTTGCAAAAAGGCGGGGAAACCCAAGGGCATCCCCTCGTGGGCTAGCGGAATCCCTGCCCGCCCGGGATGGGCGCGAAGTAAAAGTCTTTGGCCGCCCTTTGCAAAAAGGCGGGGAAACCCAAGGGCACCCCCTCGCGGCCTAGCGGAATCCCTGCCCACCGGGGAGAGCGCGAAGTAAAAGTCTTTGGCCGCCCTTTGCAAAAAGGCGGGAAAACCCAAGGCCCCCCTCGCGGCCTAGCAGAATCCCTGCCCACCGGGGAGGGCGCGAAGTAAAAGTCTTTGGCCTACCTTTCTTCAGAAAGGTAGGGAAGGAGGAAATGAAATGAAAAATCCCATTGTCACCATCGAAACAACCCAGGGCACCATCCAAGTGGAACTCTATCCCGATGTGGCCCCCAATACCGTCAATAATTTTATCTACCTGGTCCAAAAAGGCTTCTATGACGGAACCATTTTCCATCGGGTCATTCCCGGATTCATGATCCAGGGCGGCGACCCGGAAGGCTCCGGCATGGGCGGTCCCGGCTACGGCATCAAGGGAGAGTTCAACCAGAACGGATTCCGCAATGACCTGAAACACACCACAGGCGTCATCTCCATGGCCCGGTCTCAGCGGCCCAACAGCGCCGGCTCCCAGTTCTTCATCATGGTGGACGACGCCCCTTACCTGGATGGCCAGTACGCCGCCTTCGGCAAGGTGATCTCCGGTATGGACGCAGCCCAGGCCATCGTGTCCGCTCCCCGGGATCGGGCTGACCGTCCCTATGAGGATCAGATCATGGAAAAAGTCACCGTGGAAACCTTCGGCGAAACGTATCCCGAACCCATCACCGGCCCCGAGCACGGCTAAGGTAGTGTGACGCCGCACCCATTTCGCGGCAGCGTGACGCTGCACCCAATTCGCGCGTTCGGCGGCGGGCTTGCGCCCGCGCTGAGGGTACCGGTACCCTCGCGTTCGCGAAGGGATAATAAATTTTCAATCAGCAGGGCAAAAGAGAGACGTTTTACCGTCTCTCTTTTTTATTGCTCTCCTTCCACCCGTTCCAGAATCATGGGGCCGGGGTCCGGGGCATGAGGACCAATTTCCAAAGCGGAAAGGAACCGCTCCTGGCCTTGCCGGCAGCGTTCCTCACTTTGGGCATACAGCCGGGCAATGGGCTCTCCTGCCTCTACCCGGTCTCCCTGGTTTTTCAGCAGCACGATCCCTGCCCCAAAATCAATGGGGCTGTCCTTGGTTTCCCGACCGGCTCCCAGTTCCACTGCCGCCAAGCCGCATTCTTCCGCGTTCAAGCGGGTAATGGCACCGCTTTCCGGGGCAGTCACCTCCACACACACCGGGGAAATGGCAAATTGTTCCGGATGAATCACATAGGAGCCGTCTCCCCCCTGAGCCTCCACCATTTCCCGGAATTTCTCCAAGGCCCGGCCGGAACGCACCGCTTCCACCGCTTTGGACCGTGCCCGTCCCATATCTGCGGCGCGTCCTCCCAGGTAAATCATATTGGCCGCCAGCTCCATGCACAACAGCCGCAGCCGCCGGTCTCCCCCGCCGGAAAGGACTTGGCAGGCTTCCTGAACCTCCAGGGCATTGCCGATGCAGGTGCCCAAAGGCATGTCCATATTGGTGATCAGAGCCACGGTTTTGCGCCCTACCTGCTCTCCGATGCGGACCATTTCCTGAGCCAGGGCCCGGGAATCTTCCAAAGTCTTCATAAAAGCTCCGGAGCCCATTTTCACATCCAGAAGAATGGCGTCTGCGCCGGCGGCAATCTTCTTGGACATGATGCTGGAAGCGATGAGAGGCAAGCTCTCCACGGTGGCCGTCACATCCCGCAGAGCATAGAGCTTTTTGTCTGCCGGACACAAGTTCCCTGACTGACCAATGATGGCCAACCCGGTTTTCCGCACAATTTCAAAGAATTCTTCCCGGGGAATGGCTGTGCGCAAACCGGGAATGCTTTCCAGCTTGTCCACGGTGCCCCCCGTGTGACCCAATCCCCGGCCACTCATTTTGGCGATTTTCACCCCACAGGCAGCGGCAATGGGTCCCAGGATCAGAGAGGTCTTGTCTCCCACCCCTCCGGTGGAGTGTTTGTCCACCTTCACCCCCGGAATGGAGGAAAGGTCTACCCGATCCCCGGAGCCCGCCATTTCCAAGGTCAGATCCCCCGTTTCCCGGCGAGTCATGCCCCGAAAGAAAATGGCCATCATCAGGGCGGATGCTTGATAATCGGGAATCTCCCCTTTGGTGAAGCCATCGATGAAGAAATGGATCTCCTCTCCGGTCAGCTCCCCGCCTTCCCGCTTTTTGTGGATGATATCGTACATGCGCATGGGAAATCCCCCTTTTCAATGTGTTATGCCAAAGTTGCCTCCAAAAAGGCTACGGTAAACGGAAGATGGGGAAATGTCTTTGTCCCGACCTCTCGGAACCCAAGACCACAATACCAGTCTTTTAGCACCTTGCTTTCCCCGATGATTCCGGCTTTCAACAGAGTCCCCCCTTGCTGGGAGGTCTGCTTCCGGCCCCACTCTACCAGTTTTTCTCCATAACCGCGATGCCGGAACTCTGGCAAAACCGCCAGGTGTTTCAATTCAAACACCCCTTCGCCTTCCGGTTTCAAGGAAACAAACCCCACCAGCTTACCTTCATGCTCCAGGCAGCCCATGGTTTCCCCATCCTCCCATGATCTTCGGAAACGATCCATAGGCAGGAAACTGGTGTGGGTGGGACAGTTTTGCTGCGTCAGTTCAAACTCCTTCGCCACGGTGGCAAAAGAGCTATGGATCACGGACAGACATGCATCCAGGTCTTTCTCCTCCACGAAACGAAGAAGGGGTGATTGCTGCAGATAAAGATTCATATACCAGGCGTCGGCGGGATGGCCGTTTACCTTCATAAAATTCCGGTACAGTCCCATCTTTTCAAACCCCAGTTTCTCATAGAGGCTCACGGCTCTGGTGTTGTCGGAACGCACCTCCAGCTGGAGCACTTCCAGGCCTTGGCTTTTTCCGAAGCCGATAAGGGCCTCCATGACCGCCCGGCCAACTCCTTGACCCCAGTAGGCCTTCCTCACGGTAACGGACACCCCGGCCCGATGGGCCACCCGTTCCCGGGCGGTCAAGGCGTCCACGGAGGCAACGGTCACCAATTCTTCTCCTACGAAACCCACCAGGAAAATCGACTTCTCCTCCCCAGCCATCCGTCCCAAGAAGACCTGTTCCCGTTCCAGGGGCATGGGAAACCCGTTTTCCCCAAACAGCAAGTTATCGCTCTCTCCACCCACCCGGTTCAGATAGGCCAAGATTTTTCCGGCATCATCGGGAACAGCCTCCCGAAGAAGCAGGGTTTGTCCATTTTTCAGGATAGGGTTACGGGGCTCAAATTTGCTCATGGGAAATTCTCCTTTGGAAATGGCATGGGAAATAAAAGGGCTCTTGCCGGTTACCGGTCCAGGTTGCCGGGGCCGAACGCCTGGGGCAGCAACTGCTCCAGAGTAAAGGTTTTGACGGTGCCGCCATCCAGGAGCAGGATTTCAAACTCCGGGCCGCAGAACTCCGCCATCACTTGGCGGCACACCCCGCAGGGGGCGCATAATTCTCGGGGTTCCTCCCCGGCTTTTCCCCCCACCACGGCAATGGCGGAAAACTGCCGTTTCCCGTCGTTGACCGCCCGGAAAAAGGCGGTGCGTTCCGCGCAGCAGGTGGCGGTAAACCCGGCATTTTCGATGTTGCATCCTGCGTAGACCGTACCGTCCCGACACAGGAGCGCCGCCCCCACGGCAAATCCCGAATAGGGGGTATAGGCGTTTTTCCGGGCTTCCTTGGCCCGTTCCACCAAAGCCAGGCGCAATGCTTCTTTCTGGTCCATCACTGGCCCTCCTTCTGGGCCAGCTTTACCAAACGGCTGGTGCCCAACCGATCGGCGCCCAGAGCCAGGAAAGTTTCTCCGTCTTCTTTGCTGGAGATCCCCCCGGCGGCTTTCACATGGACCTGGGGATCTGTGTGCTCCCGCAACAGGGCCACGTCCTCGGCGTTGGCTCCTGCCTTGGAAAATCCCGTAGAGGTCTTGATGTAGTCTGCCCCGGATTCCGAAACAGCCCGGCACAAAGCAATTTTTTCCTCCTGGGTCAGCAGGCAGGTTTCGATAATCACCTTCAAAAGCTTCCCGCCACAGGCCTCCTTGACTTCCCGGATTTCCTGCAGCACCTGGTCAAAGAGTCCGTCCTTGACCCATCCCAGATTCACCACCATGTCGATTTCGTCGGCGCCGTTTTTCACCGCGTCGGCGGCCTCAAAGCATTTGACGGCAGTGGTGGAGTAGCCGTTGGGGAAGCCGATGACCGTGCAGATTTTCACTTTCCCTTGGGCGTAATCCGCAGCCTGTTTCACATAGGAGGGCGGAATACACACGGAGGCGCATCCATAGGCGATGCCCTCCTCCACAATCTTCTGGATCTCCTCCCACCGGGCATCCTGCCGCAGGAGGGTGTGGTCCACATGGGACAGCAATTCCTTCCATTCCATCCTGAACGCCTCCTTAAGCCGTGCCTTTTAAAATGATCTGGGAAAGTTCCTCCCGGGTGGGAAGGCCTTCATTGTCGCTGCGATGGGTGATCTGGATCGCCCCGATCACATTGCCCCGGAATGTGGCCTCTTCCAAAGTTTCCCCTTCTGCCAAGGCACTGATCACGCCGGCGGCAAAACCGTCTCCGGCGCCCACGGTATCCACTTTTTTCGCCACGGGAAATTCCGGAGAATAGCCGGACTTTCCTCCCTGTTCCGAGAAATAGGCGCCGTCCTTGCCCAATTTCACCACCACATTCTTGACACCCATCTTGTGGTAGAAGGCAGCCACACCTTCGGGGGTATCCTCTCCGGTCAGAATTTTTCCTTCTCCCAAGCCGGGCAGAACGGTCTCCACCCCTTGTGCCAGGCTATTCAGGGTTGTCACCATTTTTTCCTGGCTCTCCCACAGCTGGGGCCGCAGGTTGGGATCAAAGGAAATGGGCAGTTCCAATGCTTTTGCCCGGCTGATCAACCGTTTGGTGGCGGCCAGGGCACTGGGAGAAACTGCAGGGAAGATCCCTGTCACATGGAGCCGCTGGCAGCCGTACAGATCCAACCCGTCAATATGGTGGGTGGTGATCTGAGACGCTGCGGAACCTTTCCGGTAATAGGCAATATCCGGATCCCCCTGATCGGTAGAGCTCTTCATCATAAACCCGGTCAAGGCATCCTCGGTCTGCATGACAAGGTCCGTGGCAATGTGGTTTTCCCGCATCCCCCGGAGAATCCGCTCTCCCAGAGGGTCGAACCCCAACCGGGTACAATAGGCAGGGGTATGGCCCAACCGAGCCAGTCCCACTGCCACGTTATATTCTGCCCCGGCAATGGAGGCGGTAAAACTGTTTACTTCGCTGAGAGCACCGCTTTCATTGGCCATGAACAGCCCCATGGGCTCTCCCATCAATATGATTTTCATCTCTTCCTCCTCGTCCTTTCTTGAAAGAAAGGACCAAAGAACTTTTACTTCGCGTTTTTCCCCCGGATAGAACCGGATAGCTTTGTCCCCGCGGACTAGCGTTTTTCCCCCGGATAAAACGGGTTTCCTCTGTTCCCGCGGACTGGATACATGCTTATTCCTGTGCGGGGATGGTGGTGCGCACCACGGTGGCGGTGCCGGTAATCTTCACAGTGCCAGTTCCCGCAGGCACAAAGATGCTGTCCCCTGCCTTGCAGCAGACCTGATTTTCGGGACCTTCCACGGTGCAATCTCCCACAGTGACGATCAAGGAAGCGAAAGAATCGTCATCCACTTCCAGATTCATAGCGCCCTCCACCTGGAGCTTATCGGTGGCAAAATACTTGCACTCGCCCAATCTCTGGATGGTGCCGCCGGAGACGGTTTCGGGGGCTTTGATGTGGGAAGAGGTGTCGGAGGGGGTAAACTGGGACACTGCCAAGGCTTTTTCCACATGGAGTTCCCGCGGCTTCCCGTCGGCGCCCCGCCGGTCGTAGTCATAGACACGGTAGGTGCAGTTGGAATTCTGCTGAATCTCGCAGATCAGGATGCCCGCGCCGATGGCGTGGATGGTGCCGGACTTGATGAAGAACACGTCTCCAGGGTGCACGTCCACCCGGTTGAGGACTTCCAGCACCGTATTGTTTTCGATGCGCTCTTTAAACTCTTCCCGAGTCACTTCCCGATTGACGCCGAAATACAGGAATGCGCCGGGATCGCAATCCATCACATACCACATTTCCGTCTTGCCATACTCATGTTCCACCTTGAGGGCATATTCGTCGCTGGGATGCACCTGAATGGACAGGGGATCCTTGGCGTCGATAAACTTGATGAGCACCGGGAAATTTTCAAAGGCGGCGGGATTTTTCCCCAGCACTTCCTTGCCGGCCTTCTGGAAATACTGACTCAAGGTCAGGCCGTCATACTGGCCTCCATCGATGGTGCTTTCCCCGGCAGGGTGAGTGGAGAGCTCCCAGCTTTCGGCCACCTTATCGTAATCGCATTTTTTACCGTATACGTCCCGCAGCTTGGTGCCGCCCCACAGATAGTCCTTAAAGGCGGGGGATAATTTTTCCAGTTTCATTCTAATTCCTCCTTGAATGGTTACAGAATTGACACGGACAAAATCTTGCTTCTATGGTATACTATTTTTAGGAAAAACGCAAACTTTTTTCGCTTTTCGGGAAGGAGGAGATTCCCTGTGAAAAAGAAGGTTTGGGTCCTTTGTCTCTCGCTGCTTCTCTGTCTGCTGCTGCCCCTGCCCGCTTCCGCCAACTCGGCGGAACCACCCCTTCTCACCATCATGGTCATCGGTCCCACGGAGGACCTCTCCCTGTCCCTGGAGTTTTCCTCCCAGGGACAGGAAAACTCCCTGGAAGTCCAGGGGGATCAGCTTGCCTGGGAAACCTATTACCGCTTTGAGCGGTACCAATTTCCCAGCCTCGGGGAGGAAGCTCCCGCCGACCTGGAAATAGCCCTTCAAGTGGACCAAGGCGGAGAAAGCTTCCGCATCCCTCTTGATCCTGACACGGACTTTTCCTACAACAGCCTGTTCACCCTGGACCTTTCCGCCAAAACCCTTTCCTCCGGCCAGCCTTTCTGGCGGCCTCCCCTGCTGGTGGGGCTGCGGGTTCTGCTGACCCTCCTTTTGGAAGGGCTGGTCTTTTTCCTGGCCGGATACCGGGAAAAACGCAGCTGGCTCATTTTCCTTCTGGTCAACTTGGTTACCCAGCTGGGAGTCAATCTGCTGATCTTTTCCTGGTCCAGGCCCCTGGCTTCTGCCTATTCCATGCGCCTGATTGGTCTATTTTTCTATTGTCCCATGGAGCTGATTGTCCTCCTGGCGGAGATGGTGGTGTTCTGTTCCTGCCTCAAGGAAAAAACCAAAGGCCGGGCCGCCGCCTGTGCCATCCTGGCCAACCTCTTCAGCTGGGCCTTGGGTGGCTGGCTCCTCACCGCACTCCCCATCTGACACAAAAGAACGCCCCTGGAATTCCAGAGGCGTTTCTTTTATGCCAAGGCTGAGAGCACGGCACTGGCCACGGACCCGGCGCTTTCGATGCCGCCCGAGCCGTCCTCCACCAACACCGCGAAGGCGTAAGGATATTCCTGGGAGTCGCAGAAGCCCACCATCCAACAGTTGGGCCCCTGGTCGTCACCCACCTCGCCGGTGCCCGTTTTGGCGCACACGTTCATGCCGGTGGGAAACAGGTAATCCCCGTAGTAATTTTCCACGTTGTTCCGAAGCAGCTTTGTCAGCTGTTCTGCCTCTGTGCTGGTCACCAAGGTTCGGCTGCCGCCGGTCAAATCATCCAGGAGACTCTTGTCCTCCGTCAGCCGGGGCTCCACATATTCCCCACCGTTGGCAATGGCCCCCATGAGGACCATCATGTGATAGGGGTTGGCAAGGACCGTATACTGGCCCACACCGGCCCAGCCCAACTGATTTTCGTTGGCGTCGCTCACATCAAAGGTGCTTTCGGAAACCGGGATAGTACCGAAGTCAAACTCCATGTTAAAGCCCATTTCCTCGGCTTTCTTCTGCAATGCCTCCGGCCCCAGCTCGTTGGCCAGCTGGGCGAAAAACACGTTGCAAGAATTTCCCAAAGCCGTGGCCAAATCCTGGGTGCCATGGGCGTTCCCGTGAAGACAGGTGATGTCGCTGCCGGAATACTCAATGGACCCGTTGCAGGTATAGGTGATGGTGTCCCAGCTGTCGGGCCACCGCTCCATAGCCGCGGCCGTGGGGACGATCTTAAAAATGGAGCCCGGGGTGAAGGAGCCGGACAAGGTGTTGTCCAGATAGGCCCCCTTGTAGGCGTCGTTTGTTTCAATGTCCTCCGGCACGTTGGCTGGGTCAAAGGTGGGGGCGCTCACCTTGCAGAGGATTTCCCCCGTCTCGTAATTGTAGACAATCACCGCACCGTTTTTTCCTCCCAGGGCGTTGTAGGCGGCCACGCAGGCATCTTGATCTACCGTCAGGGAGATATTGCTGCCGATGCGGTTGAAAATAGTATCGTTGAGCCCAGTGACAATGTTATATCCGGACAACCGGCTGCGCATGGTGTACTGGACGCTGGTGCTGATATAGCCTGCGGAATCGCCCACCGTGTGAAGCATGGCCCGGCGCACCGTTTCGTCGGAGCTGTAATACCGGACGCCGTCCTGGGTAGTGGCCAACAGGTTCCCCTCCCGGTCGGAAATATCCCCCAGCTTTACCGTGGAATTCTCCGCGTACACATGGCCGTTATAGGGCTGCATGGCCCATTCTCCCCCGTGGAGTACCAAATTTACCAGCAGGTATCCCAGCCCGCACAAAAAGGCGGCCAGCAGCAGGTAAAGTACCATGGATCGAAATCCTGTGGTGCGCATGGGTCATCCCTCCTTTCTGGCGTGGCGCCCTGCTCCCGTACGGGAGGGCGCCGGGTTCCTTCCCCCGGATCCAGGGGCCCGACCTTTGGGATCCCCGGAGTACGTCCGTCCCCGACTGGGAGGCGGAGTTTCCTCTTCCCGGAGGCTGCGGCGGGAAGCCCGCCGGGCGGCATAAGTCCGCTCATCCGAAGCTTTCAGGAAGGCCATCAGGCCCCAGACAGAAATCATGCTGGATCCGCCGGAACTGATAAAGGGCAGAGTCACGCCTGTCATGGGCAGCACATCCGTGGCGCCGAACGCATTGAGGGCCACCTGAAACAGGAGCATGCCTGCGGCGGCGCAGGCTCCGATGGAGAAGAAGGTGGAGCGGCTTCGTGTCACGTCGCTTCTGGCGTAGAAGACAAACAGCACAAAGCTCAGCAGCACCACCAGCCCCAAAAGGAGTCCCTGTTCCTCACAGAGCAGACCAAACACCAGGTCGCTGTCTGCGGCGAAAACGGGGGCCAGGTAACTGTTTCCCAATCCCACTCCGAAAAAGCCGCCGCTGGCCAGATAGGTGAGGGTACGGGTCTGGGAATATCCCAGGTTGTCGTTGATATGCTCCCACACATGGCCCCATCCCATAAAGCGGTCCAGCACATAGGGCTTCACCGTCAGCACCAGCATGGCCGCCAGCACGGCACCCACCAGCACCAGGGCAATGGTGCGCACGCTGCCGGACCGCATGAAGGCGATGATCAGGAAGGTGGCGAAAAGGATCAGCGCCATGCCGAAGTCGGGCATCAGAGCCAAGAACCCGATGCAGGCTCCGGTAAAGAGCAGAAATTCGGTGATGTTCTTTTTAGTCTGCAAACGATCCAGGGTGGAGGTTCCCACAAAGATAAAGGCAATCTTCACAAACTCCGAGGGCTGCACGCTGATGGGTCCCAAGTGGATCCAGTTTTTGGAACCGTAGGATCCGGTGCCCAGCACCAGAGTCAGCACCAACAGCAGAATGGCTCCCCCCGCGATCCACAACCGGAATTTGGCCACCCGGTCCATGTCGTTCATAAACCAGATGAGGAAACAGAACAGGAAAATCCCCAGGATCATGGCCACCAACTGGGTGGTGATGCCTTCCAGATTATAGGCGGCCTGGAGCTGGATGCCGATCCCCGACAGAAGCAGGGCCACCGTCTCCACCTCGAAGCTCACCCGGTGGAGGATTCCCATGGAAAAGATATACAGGCCCCAGCCTGCCACCAGCACCACCCCAAAGGGGATCAGCTGCTCCACATGGAGTTCCCCACCCATCAGACAGCCTTGGGCCGCCACCAGGAGCAGGGTCAGAGTGGTCAGAAACATGAGCTGGAAAGGGGATGCCGCTTCCCGGGAAAATCCGGTGAAGAACCGCCGGCGCTCCCGGGGCTGGGCGTCTGTGTTCCACATGGTCAAGGTGGTGGACCCCATGGTGATGGTGTCCCCGATATTCACCAGATGCCGCCCTTCGATTTTCCGGCCGTTGACCAGAACGCCGGATTTGGATCCGGTGTCGCAGATAAACCAGCCCTCGTCCCGGCGCAGAAGCACCGCGTGGTCCCGGCTGGCTGTGGCGTCGGGCAGGTAGATATCACAGCTTTTGCTCCGGCCGATGGAGTTTTCCCAGTACAGCACCGGAAATCTTGTCCCCGAAGCCTCGTCCCACAGCATGATCACCGGGTCCCGGCGGCGCTGGCCCTTTTTAAAGGAGGTGTAACACCGCCACACCACATAGAAGGCCAAAAAGGGCACCAAGATCCGGACGATCAGCAGCACCGTGGGAAGCAATCCCGACTGCAAAAATGCCATAAGGGTATCCAACGATTCTCATCCCCTTCCCCAGGGCTGGGCCTCACTGGCTCAGTCCTGTTTCTGCTGGGGCACAATCTCCCCGTTGTTTTTGTGGATCATTCCTTCGGGCAGGAAGCCCCGTACCATGGACAGAGGATACACCCGGGAATTTCTGCCCACTACCGTGCCGGGATTCAGCACGCTGTTGCAGCCCACTTCCACATGGTCTCCCAGCATGGCGCCGAACTTCTTCAGGCCGGTTTCCACTTTCCGCCAGCCTACCCGCACGGTAACCGGAGTCTTGTCCTGCTTCACGTTGGAAGTGACCGCTCCCGCTCCCATGTGGGACTTGTAACCCAGAATGGAATCCCCCACATAGTTGTAGTGCGGCACCTGGACGTTGTCAAAAAGGATCACGTTTTTCAGCTCTGTGGAGTTGCCCACCACGCAGTGGGACCCTACCAAGGCCTTCCCCCGGATAAAGGCGCCGGGCCGCACTTCCGTTCTGGGGCCGATCACACAGGGACCGGCAATATAATTGTTGGGGTAGATCTTGGCGGTCTTGTGGATCCACACGTTCTCTCCCCGCTGTTCGTATTCCTCCGGGGAAAGGGTGGCCCCCAGGGCCAGGATAAAGTCACCGATCTTGGGCAGCGCCTCCCAGGGATACTCCACCTCCTCCAGCAAAGGGGCGGCAGCCGTGTGGCTCAGGTCGTACAGTTCTTTGACGCGCAGCTTGTTTTCTTCTTCCATGGTCTTTCTCCTCGTTTCTTAAGATTTGCAGACGGCTTTCAGGTACATCCGCCCCGAGCTGAAGGCAGGAAGAACCGCCCTCAGTCCGGGAAGCCTTTTTGCAAAACAGGGCGGACTTTGTCCGCCCCGCCTTTTCCGAATCTATTCAGCTTTGGAATTGCAGCACCGTCCGGTCGATGGTATCCAACTGGTTGGTGTCCAACTGCAATTCCCCATCCGACGTCTGACGGATATCCAGGGCAATGGTCACCGTTTCGTCACCGTGGGTGAGAAATTCCAGCTGCCCCTGGCAAAAGGTGATCACCTTGTCCACAAACAGAGCGTTGGCATCCACCACGCCGGTACCCTCCGTATCGCTGCTGTCCTGGCTGGAACTGCTTTCCTCCTGGGAACTATCTTCGTACCCATAATCAGAGCCATCGTCGTACCCGGAGTCATCGTAGCCGTAATCTCCATAACCGTCCTCAGAGCCGTAGTCCCCGTCGCTGTCCTCGTCCTCCTGGGAAGAGGAGGAATTGGCCTGGGTGGCTTCGTCCTGGGCCTCTTCCCGCAACTCTTCCACCTTGTCCTCCAACCCGCTGAAGTTCACAATGGGGTCAATTTCCACTTCCAGATAATAGCCGCCCTCTACCTTCTGCTCATCCTTCACCGTGTAATCCGCCTGAAGGAACGCCTGACGCATCACGTCTTCCAGCTGGGTCAACTGCTCCTCGCTGGGATTCAGGCCATAGGTATTGCAGAAATTCACCGCAGCGTTTTCCACGGTGGTGTTATTGTTTTCCTGGGCGCTCTGCTCATTGGTGGCCGCCACGGCCATGTAGGCCTCGTTTTCCCCTTTGTAGCAGCTGTCAAACAGGGCTTGGAAATAGCCGGACACATCGTAGTCCGCAAATCCCATCATGGGAAGCGAACAACCCGTCAGGGTAAGGCTCAGCACCGCCGCCACCGCGGCCAGCGCCCACCGCTTGCCCCTTGTCATGTGAAACCCTCCTCTTTCTCTGGAACCGCTCATTCGTTGCGGCCGCAGCACTTCTTGTATTTCAGCCCGCTGCCGCAAGGGCAGGGATCGTTCCGGCCGGGTTTTTTCTGCTTGCGCACCGGCTGCTTTTTCACCGTCTCATCTCCGGCGGTGCCGGCCTTGGTCTCCTTGGCCACCTGTTCCCGCTGGGGAGCTTCCTTCTTCCGCAGCCGCACCGTCAGCATCATCTTGGCCGTGTTCTCCCGGATGGCAGCGATCATGCTGTCAAACATGTCGAAGCCCTCCAACCGGTATTCCACCACAGGATCCTGCTGGGCGTAGGCACGAAGCCGGATGCCGTCCTGGAGCTGTTCCATGGCGTCGATGTGATCCATCCACTCCTGGTCCACATTCCGCAGCAGCACAACCCGCTCCACTTCCCGCATCACATTGGGAGTGAACTCTTCCTCCCGCTTCTCATACAGGGCATCGGCCTTCTCCTGCAGCTCTTTTGTCACATGTTCGGGCTCCAGGTCTTCCAGCTGGGAACGGGTAAAGCGGAGATCTTCTTCCCCGATCAGCCATCCCAGATAGTGGTCCCGCAGACCGGGCAGATCCCAGTCGTCGTGGGGCACGTTTTCAGGCAGGAAGGTCTTTACGGTGGCGGCAATGGCCTCGTGGATCATGTTCAGGATCTGAGGCTTCATGTCCTCCCCGTTGAGCACCTGATCCCGCTGGCTGTAAATAATCTGCCGCTGGCTGTTGAGCACCTCGTCATACTGGAGCACGTTCTTCCGGATGCCGAAGTTCCGGCTCTCCACCTTCCGCTGGGCCCCTTCAATGGACCCGGACACCATTCCCGCTTCGATGGGCGTGTTGTCGTCGATCTTCAGCCGGTCCATCAGGTTCTGGATCCGCTCGCCGCCGAACAGCCGCATCAGGTCATCCTCCAGGGAGATGTAGAACCGGCTCTTGCCCGGGTCTCCCTGACGGCCCGCACGGCCCCGCAGCTGGTTGTCGATCCGGCGGGATTCGTGGCGTTCTGTGCCGATGATATAAAGGCCGCCCAACCGACGCACTTCTTCGGCCTCAGGGGCGATGAGCTCCTTGTATTTCTTATTCAGTTCCCCGAAGGTCTTTCGGGCCTCCAGGATTTCCTCGTTATCGGTGTGGCTGTAGGCGGTGGCTTCCACCAGCATCTCTTCCGGGAAACCCATCTTCCGCATTTCCGCCTTGGCCATAAACTCTGCGTTGCCGCCCAGCAAAATATCGGTACCACGGCCCGCCATGTTGGTGGCGATGGTCACAGCGCCCTTCCGGCCGGCCTGGGCCACGATCTGGGCTTCTTTCTCGTGGAACTTGGCATTGAGCACCTCATGCTTGACCCCACGGGCCTTCAGCATTTTGCTGAGCATTTCCGACTTCTCAATGGTGATGGTGCCCACCAGCACAGGCTGACCCTTCTCATGGTGTTCCACAATGTCTTCGATGACGGCGTTGAACTTGGCTTTCTGGGTCTTGTACACCACGTCAGGGCAGTCCTCCCGGATCATGGGGCGGTTGGTGGGAATTTCCACCACGTCCAGCTTGTAGATCTCGGAGAATTCCTCCTGCTCGGTCATGGCGGTACCGGTCATACCGGAAAGCTTGTCGTAGAGGCGGAAGTAGTTCTGGAAGGTGATGGTGGCCAGGGTCTTGCTCTCCCGGGCGACCTCCACCCCTTCCTTGGCCTCAATGGCCTGGTGCAGACCCTCGTTGTACCGGCGGCCATACATGAGACGGCCGGTGAACTCGTCCACGATGATAACCTGTCCGTCCTTGACCACATAGTCCTGATCCCGGTGCATAATGCCCCAAGCCCGGATAGCCTGGTTCACATGGTGCTGAATCTTGATGTTGTCCGGATCGGTCAAGTTGTCAATGCCGAAATACTCCTCGGCCTTCTTGACGCCCCGGCGGGTCAGGGAACAGGTCTTCCGCTTTTCGTTGATGATATAGTCGTAATCCTTGTAAAGCTCGTCATTGTCTTCCTTCTCGTCGGTTTCCTTCACCCGGATGGGACGAAGGCTCCCTGCAAAGGCGTTGGCCCGGCCGTACAGGTCGTCCGCCTTGTCTCCCTGGCCGGAAATGATCAGGGGGGTACGGGCCTCGTCGATGAGGATGGAGTCCACCTCGTCCACGATGGCAAAGGAATGGCCCCGCTGTACCATTTCCTGCTTGTAGATGGCCATGTTGTCCCGG
>UQQZ01000055.1 GCA_900543305.1 uncultured Oscillospiraceae bacterium | reverse complement strand
GGCGGGAGTGGCTAGGATGGCCTCCAAAAGGTCTTCGGTGGAGGGGTTCATGGTTTGTCCACCGCTGACCACGTTGGCGCAGCCCAGATCCACAAAGAGGCTCTTGAGGCCATCGCCGGCAGCCACGGAGATAAAGCCCACTTCTTCCGTGGGTTCCTGGGGTTCCAGGGCTTTGCGCTCTTCCGGAGCCTTCTCCTGGAAAGCGGCCTTCTGGGCTTCATTCTCCTCAGCGGCTTTCCGATGCTGTTCCTTCATGTTCTCAATTTTCACGGTGAGCAGCTGGCCGTATTGGAGGGCGTACTGGAGGGCGTCGCCGGGATTTTCCGTGTGCACGTGGGTTTTGATGATTTCCTCATCGTCCACTACCACCACACAGTCACCGATGGTTTCCAGGAACAGGCGAAGCTCCAGAGGATCCTTTTGAATCTCCGGATCCCGGCCCACAATGAACTCAGTACAATAGGTGAAGTTAATTTCGCTGTCAAATTCCGCTGCTACATTGCGGAAGAACTCTGCCGTATCCTGGGCTCTTTCCTCTTCGGAAAGGCCGCATTCCAGCACAATCCCGCTGCGGAACACGCTGAGCATGCCCTCAAAGATCAGGCACAGACCCTGACCGCCGGCATCTACCACACCGGCTTTTTTCAGCACAGGCAGCAGTTCAGGAGTTTCTTCCAGGGCTTCGTCGGCGCCCATGCAGGCTGCGTCCCAAATCTGTACGGGGTCGCTGCCCAGTTCCAGGGCTTCCCGAGCCCGTTCGGAAGCCACACGGGCTACGGTGAGGATGGTGCCTTCCGTGGGCTTCATGACGGCTTTATAGGCCTCTTCCACGCCCAGCTCCAAAGCGGTAACAAGATCCTCCCCGGAGATTTCCTCTTTGCCCTCCAGGCCTTTGGAAATGCCCCGGAACAGCAGGGACAAGATGACGCCGGAGTTGCCCCGGGCGCCCCGCAGCATAGAGGAGGCGGCTTTCTTGGCCACCTGGGCGGCAGTGGAACTGTCCTCAATTTTTTTCATTTCCTCAGCGGCGGCGCCAATGGTCATGGACATATTGGTGCCGGTGTCACCGTCGGGCACAGGGAAAATATTCAGTTCGTTGATCTGCTTTTTATAC
Source organism: uncultured Oscillospiraceae bacterium (assembly GCA_900543305.1). Lineage (GTDB taxonomy): Bacteria > Bacillota > Clostridia > Oscillospirales > Acutalibacteraceae > Acutalibacter. Next base: position 14,258 of record UQQZ01000055.1, on the reverse strand, counting down.
TTGGCAATATTGTTGGAGCCGGAGATAATGGCATTTTTCAATTGAGAACCCAAAATCACGGTTAACACATCCTTCGCACGATAAATGGCATATCTTTTTATTAGTTTATCACAGAATTTTCAAAAATACAATCGCAACCTGTTGTTTTCTGAAAAAACTGCCAAAAAACAAAGGCAACAGAACCGGGAAGTCCAGGCAGTTCAGGAAAGGCTCAGCCGCTCTACGCCGGTGCACAAGCCGGTGCGTTCATCGACGGCAAAAAGGACGCAGTCCATTTTGCAGGGGCCCTTGGCCAGATCAAACCGGGCAGGCATTTTGGTGCGCAGTTTGCCGATGATAATCTCAGGCTTTACACCCAGCACAGAGTCAATGACCCCGGTCATGCCCGCGTCGGTGAGATAACCGGTGCCGTGGGGAAGGATGGTTTCGTCGGCTGTCTGCACATGGGTGTGGGTGCCGAACAGGGCGGATATCCGTCCGTCGGCGAAAAATCCCAGAGCTCTTTTTTCTCCGGTGGCCTCTGCGTGAAAATCCACGATGCAGATTTTGGGCAAATCCGGAGTTTTCAGCAGCTCATCCAGGGTTTCAAAGGGGCACCGAAGGCTTTCCAGATACACGGTGCCCATCAGGTTGATCACCGCTACTCGGACCCTTCCCAAGTCCGCCACGCACATGCCGTGGCCGGGGGCACTGGACGGAAAGTTGGCAGGGCGCAGGAGGGTTTCGCAGGAGTCGTAGAGATCGTAGGATTCCCGCCGGCGGAAGCTGTGGTTCCCGGTGGTGATCACGTCCACCCCGCTGTCAAACAGATGCTCTGCCGAGGCGGGAGTGATGCCGTTTCCGTCGGCGGAGTTTTCCCCGTTGGCGATCACCAGGTCGATGCCCTTGGTCCGTTTCAAGGCGGGCAGATGGTTCCGGAGGAACTGGCACCCAATGCTGCCCACCACGTCTCCAATGCACAAAATATTCAAAGCGGTTTCTCCTTTCCCCCCGGTGACCGTGATTCCGGGGCCATGGCTTGTTTCGGCTTCCAAAGTCCAGAACAGGGACGCACCCAAAAGCACGTCCCTGTCAATGGTTCTATCCTGTAGGTTTGCGGAGAGCCATTTACTTGGCGTAATCCACAGCCCTGCTTTCCCGGATCATGTTCACCTTGATCTGACCGGGGTAATCCAGATCCGATTCGATCTTCTTGCAGATTTCCCGTGCCAGAAGGGTCATTTTCTCGTCGTTGACCTTTTCGGGCTTCACCATAATCCGAATCTCCCGGCCAGCCTGAATGGCATAGCAGCTTTCCACTCCGTCGAAGGAGGAGGCCACTTCTTCCAATTTTTCCAGCCGTTTGATGTAGTTTTCCAAATTCTCCCGACGGGCGCCAGGCCTTGCGGCAGAAATGGCGTCGGCCGCCTGAACAATGCAGGCGATCACCGTCTTGGCTTCCACATCTCCGTGGTGGGCAGCAATGGCGTGAATCACCGCTTCGCTCTCCCGGTACTTCCGGGCCACTTCCACACCGATCTGCACATGAGAGCCTTCCATCTCGTGATCCAGAGCCTTGCCGATGTCGTGGAGCAGGCCGGCCCGTTTGGCCACGGTGGGATCCAGCCCCAATTCGGAGGCCATCATCCCGGAGAGGTAAGCCACTTCCAGGGAGTGGTTGAGCACATTCTGGCCGTAACTGGTGCGGTAACGCAGGCGGCCCAAAAGTTTGACCAGTTCGTGGTGGACGCCGTTGACGCCCACCTCCAGCACGGCACGTTCGCCTTCCGCCTTGATGGTGGATTCCACTTCCCGGCGGGCCTTCTCCACCGTTTCCTCGATGCGGGTGGGATGAATCCGGCCGTCAGCAATCAGCTTTTCCAAGGCGATGCGGGCCACCTCTCGGCGGACCGGCTCGAAGCTGGAGAGGGTGATGGCTTCCGGTGTGTCGTCGATGATCAAGTCCACGCCCGTGAGGGTTTCGATAGCCCGGATATTCCGGCCTTCCCGGCCGATGATCCGGCCCTTCATTTCGTCATTGGGCAGGGGAACCACGCTGATAGCCGCCTCGGACACATGGTCCGCCGCGCAGCGCTGAATGGCCAAGGCAATGATCTCCCGGGCGGTCCGGTCGGCTTCTTCCTTGGTCTGCTGCTCGAACTCCCGGATTTTGACGGCCTTTTCGTGGACCAGCTCATTTTCCAGATTGTTCAGCAGGTATTCTTTCGCCTGGTCCACCGTGAAGGAAGAGATTTTTTCCAGCATGTCGAACTGGCTCTTCTTGACGGCCTCGGCTTCCTGCAGGCGTTCTTCCGCTTTTTTGTTTTTCTGGTCGATTTGGTTTTCCTTGCGCTCCATGGTTTCCAGCTTTTTCTCCAGGCTTTCCTCTTTCTGGAGGATGCGCCGTTCCTGATGCTGGATCTCTTTGCGCCGGTCTGCCAATTCTTTTTCCGATTCGTTTCTCAGGCGGTGTAACTCGTCCTTGCCTTCCAGTATGATCTCTTTCTTTTTGGCTTCGGCGGTTTTGATGGCGTCTCCCACAATCCGCTTGGCCTCCTGCTCGGCGGATCCGATTTCCGCTTCCGCCTTATTTTTCCGGTAATTGACCCCCAGGAAAAAGGCGGCCGCGCCGGCAACCGCAGCAGCAAGCACCGCAATGACGACACACAGCCATACAGCAATTTGGCCCAATCAGGCACCTCCTTTTCCTTTACAAATTTGTTTTAGAAGTTCCAAATTTCTAAAAAAATAGATAAAATTTAGGATCGAAGGCCGGGACGTTCCTGTCCCGGAAAAATGCAGTATGGCTGCTTCTCGCTATAATATTTTTTCTTCTAGGTTTCATTCTCTTACAGTTTATTGTCCCGCCATCCCCTGATAGACCGAGAGTGGGGGCGGGAAAAATGGCCGAAACCGGCGATTTTTATGGAAAATTACTCAATAAAGAATAAGTAAAAATGAAAAACAGGGAAAATCATATATGAAAAGCGCCAAGTGCACTTTGATGATATTGTATCTCTACCGCCGGGTAATTGTCAAGAAATTTGTAACGATTTATTCAAAGCTTAGTCACAAATGGAGGAGTTTTTCTGCCTCCAGCTCTTGACAGCCCGGGGCGGGAATGCTATCATGGGCACAAACTGATAGATGCGTCGAAGAGGAAGCCCTTCCCACCGGTCCCGGGGGACAGAGAGAGGCCGCCGCTGGCTGAAAGCGGCCCCATCCAGGCAGGGAAGCAAGCCACCACCTCTGAGCATCGTCCGAACGCTGAGGCAGGGAGGAATTTTCCTCCGGCAGACAGTCCGGTTTCCCTTGGGAAAACAGGACCTCGCCCCTCCGCTTAAGGAACGACGGCGGGCACCGTTATCGGCCAAAACGAGGAAGCGCGGCGTATCGCGCTTTGAATCCGGGTGGAACCGCGGGTTGTCGGCAAAAAATGGAAATGGTTCAGAAGCCGTACGCCTGCCCCAGAGCGCTTGCTGGGGCAGGCGTTTTTGCTTCCCCGGCGGAAAGGAGTCTCAAAATGGTAAAGATCGATCTGAAAGGCCAAGTAAAAGAGTTTGAAAGCGGCATCACCGCTGCCGAAGTGGCAAAGTCCATTGGCATGGGATTGTACAAGTCCGCTTGCGCCGCCCGCATCGACGGTAAGGTCTGCGACCTGCGCACCCCCATCGACCAGGATTGCTCTCTGGAAATTCTCACCTTCGACAGCGAGGAAGGCAAGCACGCCTATTGGCACACCACTTCCCACATTTTGGCCCAGGCCGTGCAGCGGCTGTATCCGGGCACCAAGTTCTCCATTGGCCCCGCCATTGAAAACGGGTTCTACTACGACTTCGATTTGGAGAATCCCCTCTCCACCGACGACCTGCCCAAGATCGAGGAGGAGATCAAGAAGATCATCAAGGAAAACATCGCCATCGAGCGGTTTGAGCTTCCCGCCGACCAGGCCAAAGCGCTGATGGAAGGCCAGGAGTACAAGGAAGAGCTCATTGACGAGCACGCAGGCCAGGGCGAAAACATCAGCTTTTACCGGCAAGGGGACTTTACGGATCTGTGCGCCGGTCCCCACCTGATGAGCACCGGTCTGGTAAAGGCTGTGAAGCTTACCGCCATCACCGGCGCCTATTGGCGTGGCGACGCCACCAAGAAGATGCTCACCCGTGTGTATGGCATCTCCTTCCCCAAGCAGTCCCTGCTGGACGAGCACATGCACATGCTGGAGGAGGCCAAGAAGCGGGACCACCGGAAGCTGGGCAAAGAGCTGGGGCTGTTTATGCTCACTGAGGAAGGCCCCGGGTTCCCCTTCTTCCTGCCCAAGGGCATGGTACTCAGAAACCTGCTCATCGACTACTGGCGGCAGGTCCACAAGAAATACGGCTATGTGGAAATCTCCACTCCCATGATCCTGAACCGTGCTCTCTGGGAGCGCAGCGGCCACTGGGATCATTATAAGGACAACATGTACACCACCGTCATCGACGGGGAAGATTACGCCATCAAGCCCATGAACTGCCCCGGCGGCATGCTGGTGTACCAGAGTGAGCCCCATTCTTATCGGGATCTGCCCCTGCGGGTAGGGGAGCTGGGCCTGGTTCACCGCCACGAGCTTTCCGGCGCCCTCCACGGCCTGTTCCGGGTACGGTGTTTCACCCAGGACGACGCCCACCTGTTTATGACTCCCGAACAGCTTAAAGACGAGATCAAGGGTGTGGTGCGGCTCTTTGACGAGGTGTACTCCGTCTTTGGCCTGCCCTATAAGATCGAGCTGTCCACCATGCCTGAGGACCATATCGGTACGGTGGAGCAGTGGGAGCACAACCAGGACATCCTGAAAGAGGCCATCACTGAAATGGGCAAGGAGTACGAGGTCAACGAGGGCGACGGCGCCTTCTACGGCCCCAAGCTGGACTTCCATCTGGCGGACTCCCTGGGACGGACTTGGCAGTGCGGCACGGTTCAGCTAGACTCTCAGCTGCCCGAGCGCTTTGAGCTGGAATATGTGGGCGCCGACGGCCAGAAGCATCGTCCCGTGATGCTGCACCGGGTGGTGTTGGGCTCCATCGAGCGGTTTATCGGCGTGATCACCGAGCACTTCGCCGGCAAATTCCCCCTGTGGCTGTCCCCTGTCCAGGCGGTGATCCTGCCCATCGCAGAGCGCCATCACGAATTTGCCCTGAAGCTCCAGAAGGAATTGGACGCTGCCGGCCTGCGGGTGGAATGCGATACCCGCAATGAAAAGATCGGTTACAAGATCCGGGAAGCCCAGCTCCAGCAGACCCCTTACATGCTGGTGGTAGGCGACAAGGAAGCGGAATCCGGCACGGTGTCCGTGCGTCATCGCAAGGACGGCGATTTGGGCGCCATGACTCTGGAAGACTTCATCCAGAAGGCTCAGGCAGAAGTGGCCAGCAAAGAAATCAAATAATCCCTTTCTGAGAAAGGGAAAAGGGCGCAGCCAATTTGGCTGCGCCCTTTTTGCGTGGTGGAGGAATCCCTTTAGGCGGGACCCACCCGGTCTCCCAAAAGCTGGGGAACGTGATTTTCCTTGGTGAAGGGTTCCCAATGGGGCAGGCCTTCCCCATTGGGGTCTCCTGTTTTTACAAAGTTTGCCCAGTAGCCGGAGAGAATCCGGGAAAGTTCCCAATCCCAATCCTCCCAAGGCCGCCAGCAGCGACCCAGGGTTTCAAATTCGTACCAGAGTTCACTGGAATGAAACGCTCCCGCGTCGTCTCCGGGAAGTTTCCGGTCGAAGAAATAGAAGTAGCCGGGCTTGCGCCCCAGTTTCAGCAGGTTTTCGCACCAGCGGGCGCCGCTCTCCTGCAGAATGAGGCCGTTGCCCACGTCGTTTCCTGTGGAGCCGATCAGGTAGGCCACGTCGTGAATTTTGCCCTGTTCCGCCAGAGGATCCAAATGGTCCGGCAGAAGCCACCCATCAATGTGGGGCCGCCAGCTCAGGTTCTCCCCCTGAACAGCGTAAGCTGCGTCCCGGAGTTTTTCGGCGGGCACCTGGCGCAGCTGTTCCACGGTGGTAACCCGAAGCCAGGCCATCAGTTTCCTGGAGGTGTTCCACACTTCCTCCTTGGAGGGGTTTTTCCGCAGGGCCCGAATGCCCCCGCCGCTTTGGAGGATAGCTCCCCGGAAGAGCCCTTGGGCCAGGGGAGAGGAGACGATGGTCTGCACACTCATGCAGCCGGCGGACTGGCCCGCGATGGTGACCTTTTCCGGATCTCCCCCGAAGGCAGCAATGTTGTCCCGAACCCACTGGAGGGCGAAAATCTGGTCCAGAATTCCGTAGTTGCCGGAGACCTCCTCCTTGGTTTCGTTTTCCAGATCGGGATGGGCAAAGAAGCCAAAGGCGTTGACCCGGTAATTGATGGTCACCAGAATGACACCTTTCTTGGCAAAGCCCTCTCCGTCAAACTCTTTTTCCGTGCCGCATCCGTGCATGAAGGCCCCTCCGTGAATCCAGAAAAGCACCGGCAGCTTGGCGTCGGGAGAAGCGGAGGCGGGAGTCCAGATATTCAGATACAGGCAGTCTTCGCTTTCCGGGGGCACCAGTTGGTCGTAAAATTCTTTGCCGTAGAAATCCATGGAGGCAAGATCTGCCTGAGGGCAGCGGGGGGAAAAAACGGTGCAGTCCCGGACTTCCTCCCAATGGGAATGTTCCTGAGGACGGCGGAAACGAAGTTCTCCCACAGGGGGCTGGGCATAGGGGACGCCCCGGAAAATGGCGGTTTGTCCATCCTGACTCAAAGCCCCCTGGATGGGGCCTTGTTGGGTAGAGACAGTGAGTTCCATGACAGGTTCCTCCTTTTGAGAATGGGGTTTATCGATCTTCGGGTTTAGGAAGTTTCAACTTTTCGCAAACCTGGGCCAGATTGGTGTGATTCTTTCCCAGGGAGGGCCAAGCGTTGATCCCGTCCCCCTCTTTCCGGGGGATGATGTGAAAGTGCAGGTGGGGCACCGACTGTTGGGCGCTTTTGCCGCTGGCGCTGAGGAGGTTTACTCCGTCGTAGCCGCAGTCCTCCACATAGTGCTTGGCAATGAGCCGGGCGGTGGTGATGGTCTGGAAAGCCACTTCATCCTCGTAGTCGGTAAGGTGTTCCACATGGCGTTTGGGGATCACCAAGGTGTGGCCTTCCACATCCCCGGCAGTGTCCAGAAAGGCCAGGGTGTATTCATCCTCATAGATTTTATAGCAGGGGGATTTTCCCTGAACGATGCGGCAGAAGGGACAATCCTCCGAGGGAGTCTCTTCCTGTTCCTGGGGAGTTCCCAGGAAAATAGGTTCCAGAAGGCCTGCGTCTTCCGTGGGAGGAGGAAGCTCGTGCTCCTTGAGCCGGGGAATAAACCGGCGGGCAAAATTTCCCTTACCCCGTCCCATGATGTACAGGGCGCCGATGATGGAAAAGGTCACTGCGCCGATAAAGTTCACCAGCAGATCCTTCATGGTGTCGTGCAGGCCGATGTCCAGGTAGCCGGGCCAGGTTTGACCGTTGACCACTACACTTTCGATGTCCACCTCCACAGGTACATTGTGGCCCTGGGAGTTGAGGGACACAGAGGACAGGGTGGTGATCCAGGTGTCCTTCTGCATATCCGTGTGGAAGAAGCAGTCCATGCCATACTCGAAAAACTCCCACACTACTCCCACGGTCATAGAAAAGCAGAAGGCCACCAACGCCACAAAGGCCGGGGACAGGCGGACTTTAAACTTCCGGGAACGGTTGAGAATGTCCACCATGGCGATGCCGATGGCCGCCATCAGGAAGCCGTTCAGGGTGTGAAGCATAGTGTCCCAGAAGGGAAAAATCAGATAGTACTCCTGAATTTCCCCCAGAATCTCCGCGGAGAAGATGAATAGCAAAATGATGATTTCCAAAGTGTTGGGCACATCGATGTGCAGCCGCCGTTCCACAAAGCTGGGGATCAGGAACAGCACCAAGGTCAGCCCGCACAGGAACACATTGTAATATTGCCCGTTGAAGATTTCCAGGATCATGACCATGATCACCAGGGCCCGGAGGATCACATAGGTGGAAAACAGAATGGGATGGTCTTTGATGTCCTGGCGCATTTTGGCCCGATTTTCCTGGCCCCGTTGTTTTCTCTCATCCTTGGTCAGTTTACGGGTTCGGGTTTTCTTCTCCAATCTGATTCCCCCTTTCTCCAGACATCCGCTCTGGATCGGATTCTCCTTTTTCTTCCAGATAGTGACGGTGTTCCCCTACGAAATCCCGTTCCATGTTCCGCCGGTGCTTGGCCAAGAACGCCTGGGAGATTTCCTCCGGGGTCACCTGTAACAGGTCCAGCACATCGGTGAAGTACATGAGGATATCGCTCATTTCTTCCAAAAAATGGGCTCGCACCGCCGGGTCCTCCATGATGCCGGCGGGCCTCCGTTTTTTGAAAATGGCGATCACCTCGCCCACTTCCTCAACCAGCCACAGCATGTGCAGGGGCGCGTATTCCGGTTCTCTGGGTTCCCAGATTCCCTTGTATTTTTCCTGGAGCTCCCGCTGCATGTTCAGCATGGCTTCCAGATCCAATCCAGCCATTCAACGTTCCTCCTTTTTCATCACTTGCCATCATCATAGCACATTTTTTCCGTTTCTCAAAGAAAAAAAGATGGCCTTGGGAAAGCCATCTTTTTCTCTGGGGGTAACCCCTGGTTCTTTGTGACGGTTATTTTTTCCCCTTTTCAGAGTTGGCGGCGGGTAAATGCTTCTTTTCAGAGGAAGGAAAACGGAGCCGGTACAGGACTGCCCCCACCAGAGTGGCTGCCAAAAGGCCCAGACCGAGAATCCAGAAGGACCACTGGGAGCCGAAAGTGTCGCCCATGGCTCCCGAGAGAGGGCTGAAAGCAATCATCAAAAGGCTGTACACCATGCTGCTCACGCTGACCAGAGTGGCCCGCTGGTCGCTGGGAAAATCCTCGTTGAGAGAGGCGTCCAGACGAATGTCCAGCAGACTGTCAAAACCCTGAGCCAGTATGCCACCCAACAGGGCTATGGGCCAGGAGAGACTTCCCGCCAAGAGGGTGCCTCCCGCGCAGCACAGAGCGCACCATAAGACGCAGGGGAAGAGACGAATCTTCACCCGGGCTCCCAGAGCCATGCCTCCAACTCCTCCCAATCGCAGGGCCATCAAGGCCGCCCCCAGAAACAGGGGTGGAAGTCCCCCGTCCAGAAGATGCTGCTGGGAATACATGAAGGTCAGGTAAATAGGTACCCCGGCAAATCCGCCTGCCAGGATCTTCCAGGTGGAGCGGGGATTCTTCCAAAGGAAGGAAGCGCTTTCAAAAATGTGATTTTTAAGCCGGGGACCCAGCTGGGCAAAGGGATGTTGGGTCCGTTGGCGTTGCATCTCCGTAACCTGAGGTTCCGCCAGCGCCAAAGCGGCCACTCCGCAAACCCCGGAGCAAAGGGCGGTGATGGCGTAGGCGGGGAACAATCCCAACAGGGCCGCTACGCCTCCCAGCAAGCTGCTGAGGGAAGAGGAAGCCTGGGACAATCCCTGGAGCCAGGCATTGTGTTTTAAGTAGGAATTTTCTCGGCCCACGGCCTTTAAACTGTCGTAGGTGAGAGCCTCCTGGGTGCCGGAGCAAAAATTGTACATCAGCGCCTGAAAGGCCATGGAAAGGCAGACTTCCCAAAAATTGTGGCTGAAGGCCATCAATAAAGCGGAGAAGACCCCGAACAGTCCCGACACCACCAGGGTGCGTTTGCGGCCCAACAGGTCGGCAATCATGCCACTGGGCACTTCAAAGAAAAAGCTGACCACATGAAATACGCCCTCCGCCAGCCCTACCTGTGCCAGAGAGTAGCCCTGGGAGAGGAGAAATACCACCCATACCCCGTCGGCAATGCGCAGGGAGAAGAGAAAGTTGTACAGGTGAAGAAAGAAAAGCTGTCGCCGAATTTGCATAGTAAACCATTCCGTTTCTATAAATATTCATAAAATTGGGCGCTTTCTTTCCGGAATGGCAGAAAAAAAGCCATGGAAATATTCCATGGCAAAAGGACATTGTCATGGATCTTCCGGAAAAATAGGCGCACTTCTAGCAGGAATGGTTTAAATCTGCCCTTTTTGCTGCAAAAGGACATTCCATTTCCAGCCCACTGCGCCTACTCCTTTCCTGAAGATCCTATGGATTTTTTTACAGTATACCGGTTTGGCCTTTCCCTGTCAAGGGAAAGGGTCAGTTTTTCAAGCTCTGAAGGGGAGCGGGGATTTTGCCGCCCCGGTGGATGAACTCATAGGGGGAGGCGGGATTGACAGCCATGATGGGGCCGCTGCCCAAGAGTCCGCCGAAGTCCAGCTCTTCCCCGGCCTTTTTGCCCACGGCGGGGATCACCCGCACGGCGGTGGTTTTGGAGTTGACCATGCCGATGGCCATTTCGTCGGCGATGATGCCGGAGATGATTTCGGGAGAGGTGTCCCCGGGAATGGCGATCATGTCCAGGCCTACGGAACACACGGCGGTCATGGCTTCCAGCTTGGTGAGGGTCAGGCAGCCGGAACGGGCGGCCTCAATCATACCTGCGTCCTCGGTGACTGGAATAAAGGCGCCGGAAAGACCGCCAACGCTGGAGGAAGCCATGACGCCGCCTTTTTTCACCGCATCGTTTAAGAGGGCCAGAGCGGCGGTGGTGCCGTGGGCGCCGCACTGTTCCAGGCCCATGCCTTCCAAAATATAGGCCACGCTGTCCCCGATGGCGGGGGTGGGGGCCAGGGACAGGTCCACAATGCCGAAGGGCACGCACAGCCGCCGGGACGCCTCTTGGGCCACCAGCTGGCCCATCCGGGTGATCTTAAAGGCGGTGCGCTTGATGAGCTCGGCAATTTCCGTCAGGCTGCAGCCATCCCCGTGCTTTTTGATGGCGGCCCGGACCACGCCGGGACCGGAAACACCTACATTGATCACGCAGTCCGGTTCCCCGGGACCGTGAAAGGCGCCGGCCATAAAAGGGTTGTCCTCGGGAGCGTTGCAGAACACCACCAGCTTGGCAGCGCCGATGCATTCCCGATCGGCGGTGCGCTGAGCGGTTTCCAGAACGATCCTGCCCATCTTTTCCACGGCATCCATGTTGATGCCCGCTTTGGTAGTGCCCACGTTGACAGAGGAGCACACCAGTTCCGTTTCGTCCAACGCTTGGGGGATGCTCTCGATCAAAGCGTAATCCCCAGGACCGAAGCCCTTGTGGACCAGAGCAGAGTAACCGCCGATAAAGTTGACTCCCACGGTGTGGGCAGCTCGGTCCAGAGCCTTGGCGAAGCGGACGGGGGAAGCGGTGGGGCAGGCACCCGCAATCATGGCAATGGGGGTGACGGAAATCCGCTTGTTGATGATGGGAATCCCGTACTGCTTGCTGATGTCTTCCCCGGTTTTTACCAGATGCTCGGCATAGCGGCAGATTTTATCGTAGACCTTCTGGGCGGCGATTTCCACATCCGGGTGGATGCAGTCCAGCAGGGAAATGCCCATGGTGATGGTGCGCACGTCCAGGTCTTCGTTGTCGATCATATTGATGGTTTCCAAAATCTCATTGGTATTCAAACAAGGATCATCCTTTCCTTATCAAGATGCTGGTCCCCCGGGCAAAGGCTTCGCCCATGGCGTTTTCCCGGAGGCTCCACTCTGCCGGGCTTTGAAAGCCCCTGGGCCCGGCTTTTCCGGGAGACTTTAGATGCGGTGCATGGAATTGAAAATATCCTCGTGCATCACATGGATTTTCAGGTTCAGACTTTCTCCCAGGGCGTTGAACTGATCGGACAGGTCAGCCACAGTGGCTGTGGCCTGGGTGATGTCCACCATCATGACCATGACGAACATATCCTGCAAAATGGACTGGGTGACCTCCAACACGTTGACGCCTTTTTCCGCGCAGATCTGGGACACCTTTGCCAGAATGCCCACCATGTCCTTTCCGATTACCGTGATCACTGCTTTTTCTGTTTTCTTCATGGCTCAATTCCTTCCTTTCACGGGCTTCTTTCCGTTCATTATGAGCCATTTCCCATCCCCCTGTCAAGCATGGAAAGGGCTGGGGGCGCAAATTTGCTTTCTTTCCTTCCCTTTTCCGGGGATCTGTGGTAAAATACGTTCATGTTTACCCTCTGCTGGGAACATGGGAAAGGAGTGTCTGGTTTTGCGTTATCATTTTGCCAGCGATTGCCACAACCATTCAAATTGCTCCCCTGACGGATCGGACTCTGTTGGGGAAATGCGCCAGCGGGCCCAGGAGCTGGGACTGTGGGCCCACACCCTCACGGACCACTGCGAGTGCCAGAATTTTCCGGACCGTTACCGCCCTCGGGTGGAACAGGCCTGGAAAGCCATGGAGCAGGTTCCCCAGGGAGGGGGATGCCGGTTTTACCGGGGGATCGAGCTGGGTCAGCCCAACCAGGATCCCGCGTCCGCCCAGGAGGCCCTGTCCGGTCGGAATTACGACTTTGTCATCGGGTCCATCCACAATATCCGGGGCTACGAGGACTTCTTTTTCCTGGACTATTCCAAGGTGGAACCAGGATTTATCGACCAGCTTCTCACCACCTATTGGGAAGAGGAGCAGGAAGTGATCGCCTGGGGGAATTTTGATTCCCTGGGCCACCTGACCTACCCTCTCCGGTATATTGAAGGGGACCACGGGATTCCTGTGGATTTATCCAAGCACCGGGAGGCCATCGACGGTATTTTCCGGGCCCTGATCCAGAAGGGGAAGGCCCTGGAGGTGAACACCTCGGGACTGCGGCAGAAAATCGGCCGCACCCTGCCGGACCTGCCTTTGCTGCGCCGGTACCGGGAGCTGGGAGGGGAACTTGTGACCTTGGGTTCCGACGCTCATTCCACCGGGGATCTGGGCAAGGGCATCGACGAGGGCATGGAGCTGCTGGAAGAGGCGGGATTCCGCTATTTCGCCGTGTACGAGCAGCATGCGCCCATCCTGTTGCCTTTGCGGTGATAGGGGTTCCCATGGGGACCCAGTGAAACACTTGACAGAAAGATCTTTTTACCATACGAACCATCGAAACAAAGGAGGAACGAGCCATGGCAATGGAACAGCTTTTGGAGCTTTTGCAGCACGAGGCAAAGCTGAGCACCGCCCAGCTGGCAGTGATGTTGGGGGAAAAGGAAGAGGATGTGGTAAAAGCCATTAAGAAGTATGAAAAAGAAGGGGTTATCAAGGGATATCAGAGCCTGATCAACTGGGAGCGCACGGAGATTCCCAGGGCCACGGCCTTGATCGAGCTGCGGGTTTCCCCTCAGAAGGACACGGGCTTCGATGAAATCGCCGGCCGGGTGATGAATTTCCCGGAGGTGGAAAGCGTCTATCTGATGTCCGGCGGCTTTGACCTGGCGGTGACCGTTACCGGGAAAACCATGTCGGATATTGCCATGTTTGTGGCAAAGCGGTTGGCCCCCATCGGCGGGGTCCTGTCCACCGCCACTCATTTTGTGCTGACCAAGTACAAGGACGGCGGCGTGGTCTTCGCCACGGATTACGAAGAAATTGACGAGAGAGGGAGCAATCTGTGTGATTGATTACGAGAATTTAGTCAACCGCAATGTGAAACGGATCAAGCCCTCGGGCATCCGGAAATTTTTTGACATTGCCAATGAGATGGACGATGTGATCTCCTTGTCCGTAGGCGAACCCGATTTCCACACCCCCTGGCACATCCGGGACGCGGGCATCTACTCTCTGGAGAAGGGCTTCACCAAGTACACCTCCAACGCCGGCATGGCGGAGCTGCGCCGGGAGATCGCGGCCTACCTGAACCGCCGCTTCGGCCTGCAATACGACTTCGCCCATCAGATTGTGGTCACAGTGGGCGGCAGCGAGGCCATCGACCTGACCATCCGCGCCCTGGTGCAGCCGGGGGATGAGGTCGTCATCCCGGAACCCTGCTTCGTCTGCTACGAGCCGATTACCCAGCTGACCGGCGGCGTTCCGGTGCACATTGCCACCCGCGCCGAGGATCAGTTCCGCCTGACTGCCGACCAGCTGCGGGCCGCCATCACGCCCAAGACCAAGCTGCTGATCTTCCCATACCCCAACAACCCCACCGGCGCTGTGATGAGCACCGCCGAGATGGAGGAGATCGCCGCCGTCCTGCGGGAGACAAACGTTGTCGTATTGTCGGACGAAATCTACTCCGAATTGACCTACGGCCTCGACCGCCATGTGTCCATTGCCTCGCTGCCCGGCATGGCCGAGCGCACCATCGTAGTCAACGGCTTCTCCAAATCCTACGCCATGACCGGCTGGCGC
>UQQZ01000054.1 GCA_900543305.1 uncultured Oscillospiraceae bacterium | reverse complement strand
CTGCGAGTGCATGGGCGGCGATTTGATCTCCTGCTGTTGAGACAGCCAGGCTGAAAAAGGAGGCGCGGACGGGTGAAAAATTCCATGAAAGTGGCCTTTTGCGGGGTGATTTCCGCCCTGTCTTTGGTGCTGCTGTTTTTGACCGGTATGGCTCCCATGGCCACATTGGCTCTGCCGGCCATCGCCGGGTGCCTGTTGGTGCCGGTGGTGGTGGAAGTGGGACTGTCCTGGGCCTTTGGGGTGTACGGGGTGTGCAGTGTGCTGGCATTTCTCCTGGCCCCGGATAGGGAAGCCCTTTTGTTCTACCTGCTGTTTTTCGGGTATTATCCCGCCCTCTTTGCGGTGTTGGGCAGGATTCGGCACCGGGTGCTCCGTTATGTGGCGAAGCTGCTGGTGTTCAATGCTGCGGTGGTGCTGGAGGCTGTGCTGTCGGTCTATGTGCTGGGCATCCCCTTTGAGACCATATCCATCTTGGGACCCTACACGCCGGTGGCTCTGTTGGTATTGGCCAACGTGGTTTTCGTGGTGTACGACCTGGCGCTGGAGGGATTGATTGTCCAGTACCTGAACCGGCTCCACGACCGGTTGGGGAAGCTGTTGAAGGGAAAATAAGGTGGGCAGGCGATGGGCCTGCCTTTTTTATGCCGCTGTTTTTGCATCCCAAAGATGAAACTCTTGCAAAAAGTGGGTGAAAAAAGTTCAAATCGCTGAAATTCTCTTGATTTTTGCAAGGGAACGCCGTAGAATGAATCTGTATTTGCATTTGCGAGTTTCGCAAGCACAGGGATTGCCCCGGAGTCCTATGCCCCGGGGATTGGGATGAAAGGAAGGAAGGACATGAACAGCCAGCTCGCCGAGCGAATTCGGGAAAAAAGCGCCGGTTTTTCCAAGGGCCAACGGATGATCGCCCGGTACATCGAAGAACATTCCGATAAAGTAGCATTTATGACGGCCTCCAAGCTGGGGGCTACCGTAGGGGTAAGCGAGTCCACGGTGGTGCGGTTCGCCACGGAAATCGGTTACTCCGGGTATCCTGCCTTGCAGCAGGCCATGCAGGAGATGGTCCGCAGCAAGATGACCAGTGTGCAGCGTCTGGAGATGACTTCTCACAACATCGAGCCCAAGCGGCTGCTGGATGCGGTGCTGGATCAGGATATCGATATCTTGAAGCGCACCAAGGAGAATGTGGACCGGGAAGCCTTTTACAAGACCGTGGACGCCCTGGTGGGAGCCAAGAAGGTCTATGTGCTGGGGGCAGGGAGTTCTCTGGCTTTGGCCACGTTTTTGGCCCATTATCTCCGGTTGGTTTTCGATACAGTGCACCTGGTGGAAGCCACCAGCGAGGCCACCATTTTGCAGCAGATGGTCCGGATCGAGGAAGGGGACGCGGTAATCGCCATCAGCTTCCCCAGATACTCTAAAAAGGCCGTAAAGACCATGAAGTACGCCTCATCCCGGAAGGCCACCACCGTGGCCATTACCGACAGTATTTTGTCCCCTTTGGCCCAGCATGCCTCTCATGTGCTGCTGGCCCGAAGCGACATGGTCTCCTTTGTGGATTCCCTGGTGGGTCCCTTGAGCATCATCAACGCCTTGATCGTCACCGTAGCCATCCGGAAAAAGGACGAGGTGGGGGAGACTCTGCGGAAAATCGAAAGCATCTGGGACGAGTACGGAGTTTATGAGAAAGTGGATGAGAAGGGCAGTTGAAGTTTTTGGAGCAGTTTGACGTCATTGTGGTGGGAGGGGGCGCCGCAGGCTTGATGGCCGCGGGAACCGCCTTGGCCCGGGGAAAAACCGTGGCCCTCTTTGAGAAAAATCAAGTTTTGGGACGGAAAGTCCGCATCACCGGCAAGGGCCGCTGCAATGTGACCAACGACTGTTCCGTGGAGGAAGTGGTGGCCGCCTGTCCCCGGGGCGGGAAATTCCTGTACGGGGCCTTGTCCGCCTTTTCTCCCCAGGATACCATGGCCTTTTTTCAAGGACTGGGAGTGCCCCTGAAAACCGAGCGGGGCCGCCGGGTGTTTCCCCAGTCGGACAACGCCCACCACATTGCCGACGCTTTAGCGCGCTGGGCACAAGGGGCCCGGGTGATCCGGGAACCGGTGGTGGAGGTTCTCACCCAGAAGGAACAAGTGGTGGGAGTTCGCACGGATTGGGGCAGTTACGGGGCCAAATCGGTGCTCCTGGCCTGCGGCGGTGCCTCCTATCCCGGGACCGGTTCCAACGGGGACGGATTCCGGTTGGCAGCCGGGGTGGGCCACACGCTGGTGGAACCCACCCCTTCTCTGGTACCCCTGGTGGAGGAAGGCCACTGGTGTTCCCGGATGATGGGGCTTTCCCTGCGCAACTGCGGCATGTGGGTGACGGCCAAGGGCAAGAAAAAGCCGGTGTACAGGGACTTCGGAGAGCTGCTGTTCACCCATTTCGGCCTTTCGGGCCCCACGGTTCTCAGCGCATCTGCCCATCTGCGGCCTATGGAGCCGGGGAAATTCACGGTGCACATAGACCTGAAACCGGCGCTGGAGGAGGCCCAATTGGACGCTCGGGTTCTTCGCGACCTGGAAGCGCATAAAAATAAAATATTTGCCAATTCTTTGGAAGAGCTCCTGCCTCAGAAAATGATCCCGGTGGTGGTGGAGCGCAGCGGGATCCCGCCGGAAACCAGATGCCATTCCGTGACCAAGGAACAGCGGCGGGGGCTTTGCGGCCTGCTCAAGGATTTTACTGTGGAAATTCACGGATTTCGGCCCTTGGCAGAGGCGATCGTCACGGCGGGAGGAGTCAGCTTGAAGGAAGTGGACCCCAGAACCATGGAATCCAAGAAGGTGCGAGGCCTGTTTTTTGCCGGGGAGATGTTGGACGCGGACGCCTACACCGGGGGATATAACCTGCAAATTGCCTTTGCCACCGGGCGTCTGGCGGGAAATCACCTGGGGGAATCCGGCGGCTGTGCCGAGAGGGAAGGGTAAAATAGCCCTCCGGAAGGAAATCGTGCTTGACAACGGGCCGGAAACATTTTATGGTTACAGGAGCAGGAAAAGCCAGGTGTTTTCGTGGGTTTCCGGTTGCTGTGGATAGTCCTGTCCAGGTGATCCTGGCGGGAGATGGCATGGAGACAAAACGAAACACCCAGGAAGGAGTATAGATTTATGTTCGCAGTTGCTATCGATGGCCCTGCCGGGGCAGGAAAGAGCAGCGTGGCCAAAGCGGCCGCCAAGGAACTGGGCTTTGTGTATGTGGACACGGGAGCTCTCTACCGGACCATTGCCCTGTATGTGCTGCGCCAGGGGGTGGACCCCAAGGAGAGGGAACAGGTGGAAGCCCTGCTGCCCCAGATCCAGATTGGAATGGAATACACGGAACAGGGGCAGAAAATGCTCCTGAATGGAGAAGACGTGACGGGGCTGATCCGTACGCCGGAGGTGTCCATGGCCACTTCTGCCTGCTCGGCGATTCCGGCGGTGCGGGCCTTTTTGCTGCAGCTTCAGCGGGATTTGGCGCAGCGGAATAACGTGCTTATGGACGGCCGGGACATCGGCACTGTAGTGCTACCCCAAGCCCAGTTGAAAATCTTCCTGACGGCGTCCCCGGAAGAACGGGCCCGGCGGCGGGTGCATCAGCTGGAGGGAGATGGCCAGAAGGCGGATTACGCGTCCATTCTGCGGGATATTCAGCAGCGGGATTATCAGGATTCCCACCGGGAAACGGCGCCTTTGCGGCCGGCGGGGGACTCCATTCTGGTGGACACCAGCCACAACACCTTTGAGGAATCGGTGGAACGGCTGGTGCAATTGGTGCGGGAACGGCTGTAACGGGAACAGTTTGCGCAGGGTACAGGTATGGGAAATTGAGATTTGGAAGGGGTCTGTGTAGTGAGAAAGGCAAAGCGGAAGGCCTGGTTA
Organism: uncultured Oscillospiraceae bacterium; assembly: GCA_900543305.1. Taxonomy (GTDB): domain Bacteria; phylum Bacillota; class Clostridia; order Oscillospirales; family Acutalibacteraceae; genus Acutalibacter. The sequence goes on along the minus strand of UQQZ01000054.1, from coordinate 11,850 downwards.
TATCAGGCGGGACAGATTGTGCTGTGGTTGTATTTTCATCTGGTGTTTCGGATGCATGTGACGGGAGCGGAAAAAGTGCCCAAGGAAGGGCCGGTGCTTCTGTGCAGCAATCATTTGGCCAAACGGGACCCGGTGCTGCTGGGGCTTTCCCAGAATCGTCAGGTGTTCTATATGGCAAAGGAGGAACTGTTCCAGAATAAATTTCTGGGGGGCTTGTTCCGGGCTCTGGGGGCCTTCCCGGTGAAACGGGGTACCGGGGACGTGGACGCCCTGGAGGACGCTTACACCTTGCTGGAGGAAAACGGCGTGGTAGGCGTGTTTATCGAAGGCCACCGCTCCAAGGACGGACTGCTTCAGCGGCCCAAAACCGGCGCGGCTTTGCTGGCTTACAAGACAAAAGCCCCCGTAGTGCCCGTGTGCATCACTGCGGAAGACGGCAAGCGGCCCGGTCCCTTCAAGAAGACCCTCATTCGGTTTGGAGATCCCCTTTCCGCCCAGGAGCTGAATATTCAGGATGACTCCAGCCTGCAGCTGCGCCGGGCCAGCCGGACCATTATGAACCGGATTGCCCTGCTCCGGGAGGAATCCCTGAAAGAGCTGGGCCTTCCCTCCCAGATGACCCCTCCCGCCCAGAAGGAGGTTTCCCATGAAGGTTGAGGTGGCATCCACTGCCGGGTTCTGTTTTGGGGTGGACCGGGCGGTGAATACGGTGTACCGTCTTTTGGAAGAGGGCAAGCAGGCGGCCACCTTGGGGCCTATCATCCACAATCCCCAGGTGATTGAAGATTTGGAGGCCCGGGGCGTTCGGGCGGTAGAACGGCCTGAGGACACACCGCCGGGCCATGTGCTGGTGATCCGCTCCCACGGTGTACCCCGGAGCGTGGAGGAAACACTCCAGGCCTTGGGGGTGCCCTATGTGGATGCCACCTGTCCTTTTGTGAAAAAGATTCACAAATTGGCGGAGCATACCGGGGAGGAAGGAAAGGTGTTTGTGCTGGCGGGAGACGCCCAGCATCCCGAGGTGCAGGGCATTATCGGTCACTGCAAAGGGGAGAATTTTGTGGTGAAAAACAGCAAAGAATTGGAAGATTTGCTGAAAAATCATCCGGAATTGACAACGAGACCCCTGGCTTTTGCGGCGCAAACCACTTTTCATGCCGGAGAATGGCAAAATTGTTTGGAAACTCTGAAAAAACTATGTACAAACGCCGCGGTTTTTGCTACAATATGTAATGCGACTGCGAAACGGCAGAAAGAAGCAAAAAACCTTGCCCAGCGCTGCGACCGGATGGTGGTAGTGGGAGGCAAGGACAGTTCGAACACGGCAAAGCTGCGCGATATCTGCGCGGAATACTGCGAGACGTACCTCATCGAAAGGGCGGACGAGCTGCCTGTGTTTTCGGCCGGGCTGAGCGTTGGCATCACAGCGGGGGCATCAACGCCCGCAAGCATTATAAAGGAGGTACTAGCTACCATGGCAGAAGTGAACAACAACGAACAAAATTTTGAGGAGATGCTTGAGGAATCCCTCAAAAACTTTAATACAGATGAGAAGGTGCACGGTGTCGTCGTCGGGATTTCCCCCACCGAGGTGTATGTGGACGTAGGCCGGAAACAGGCTGGCTTCATCCCTGCAAACGAGCTGTCCAACGATCCCAGCGCAAAGCCTGAGGATCTGGTGAAGATTGGCGACGAGATGGATCTGTTGATCATGAAGACCAACGACCAGGAAGGCACCATCATGCTGTCCAAGCGCCGTGTGGACGCCATGAAGGGTTGGGACGAGATCGCCCAGGCTCAGGAGAATGGCGACATTCTGGAAGGCAAGGTTATCGAAGTGGTCAAGGGCGGCGTCATCGTCCTGAAGGGCGCCATGCGCATTTTCGTGCCCGCATCCCAGGCCACCGCTTCCCGTGGGGAAGACCTGAACGAACTGATGGGCAAGGAAGTCCGTTTCCGCATTATCGAAGTCAACCGCCAGCGCCGCCGTGCCGTGGGCTCCATCCGCAGCGTCCTGCGGGAAGAGCGCAAGGCTGCTCAGGAGAAGTTCTGGGAGCAGGTGGAAGAAGGCCAGCATTATACCGGCAAGGTCAAGTCCCTCACCAACTTCGGCGCCTTTGTGGATCTGGGCGGCGTAGATGGCATGGTGCACATTTCCGAGCTTTCCTGGAACCGGATCAAGCATCCCAGCGAAGTGCTCAACGTGGGTGACACTGTGGAAGTGTACGTCAAGGGTCTGGACCGTGAAAACGGCAAGATCTCCCTGGGCTACAAGCGTCCCGAGGACAATCCGTGGGTGAAGCTGGAGAAGGAATATCCCGTGGGCACCGTGTGCACCGCCAAGATCGTGGGCATGACCCAGTTCGGCGCGTTCGCCAGCGTGATCCCCGGCATCGATGGCCTGATCCACATTTCTCAGATTGCCGACCATCGGATCGAGAAGCCTCAGGACGTGCTGAAGATCGGCGACGAAGTGAAGGTGAAGATCACCGACATCGACTTTGACCGTCATCGTGTGTCCCTGTCCATCCGGGCTCTGCTGGAAGAGCAGCAGTCCGCTCAGGACGAAGCTGCTGCCCAGGCTCCTGCCGAGGAAGTTGTGTACAGCACTTCCCAGGACAAGGAAGAGGCCGGAGAGCAGGAGTAAGTTGTAACAAGGTATGAAAGCGGGGTAGTAGAGGGGGGACGGAATCGCCGTCCTGGGGGCTCCGCAGGGTCCCAGGTTTGGGACTCGGGGAGCCCCCGCCCCCTCGCTGCCCTGTTTTGCTTGGGAGGGCGTTTGCGTTTTCCGTCCCCTCCCTGAACCATAGCGGCAGAAAAAACAAGGTTCGTCCTCTCTGTGGGCGGACCAACTGGAGGAAAGACCCATGAAGCGAGTAAGAAAACCCGTGTTTTTCATTGTGGCGCTTCTGATTGTAGCCCTGGTGTACACGTCCCTGTTTGGCGTGTACGGCCAGAAGGGCGACTTTAAGGAGACCTACATAAAAGGCACCGGGGACATCCGTTGGGGCATCGATATCCGGGGCGGCGTGGAAGCCACCTTCAGTCCCGCCGACGATGTGGAAGCCACCGACACGGAGCTGGAAGCTGCCAAGCAGATCATTGAAACCCGAATGGTTTCCAGCAACATCACCGACTATGAGCTGTACACCGATCCCACCAACAACCGGATCATCGTCCGGTTCCCCTGGAAGAGCGACGAGACGGATTTCGATCCGGAGGAGGCCGTACAGGAATTGGCGGCTACCGCTCAGCTGACCTTCCGGGAAGGCATGGAGTATGAGTCCGTAGAGTACGCGGACGACGGCAGCATGGTGTACAAGACCCCGTCCGGCACCACCGCGGACAACATCATTCTGGAAGGCAGCGACGTGGTTTCCGCCGAGCCTGCCATGACCCAGGATGAAACCACCGGCGAATACAAGTATGTGGTGAGCCTGAAGCTTTCCGACGAGGGCGCTGAGAAATTTGCCGACGCCACGGAAAAGCTGTTGGGCCAGACCATTTCCATCTGGATGGACGATGTGATGATCTCCTATCCCACCGTCAACGAAGTCATCAGCAACGGGGAATGCTCCATCACCGGCAACTTCACCAGTGAGGAAGCCACCCAGCTGGCCTCCAAGATCCAGGCAGGCGCTCTGCCCTTTGCTCTGGAGATTTCCGACTTCAACTCCATGGCGCCCACCTTGGGCACCCAGGCCTTGGATGCCATGATGATGGCCGGCGTGATTGCTTTTGTGATCATTGCTGTGCTGATGATCCTGGTGTTCCGGCTGCCCGGCGTGGTGGCTGCCATCACCCTGGCTGGCCAGATGGGCCTGTGCTTTGCGGCCATTTCCGGCTACTTCCCCTTCCTCAATTCCTTCACCATGACGCTGCCCGGTATTGCCGGTTTGATCCTGTCCATTGGTATGGGCGTGGACGCCAACGTGATCACCGCCAGCCGTATCCGTGAGGAACTGAAAAACGGCAAGACCTTGGACGGCGCTTTGCAGAAGGGCTTCCAGAGCAGCTTCTGGGCCATCTTTGACGGCAACATCACCACCGCCATTGTGGCCATCATGCTGATGGGCGTGTTTGGTCCCAGCAACATTCTGTCCATCATCTTTGGCGAGTCCACCACGGGCTCCATCTTCTCCTTTGGCTTCACCCTGTTGATGGGCATTATCGCCAACTTCATCATGGGCGTGTTCGCCACCCGTCTGATGACCAATTCTCTGGCTGGCTTCAAGTGCCTGCACAAAAAATGGCTGTTTGGAGGTGCTCGGGGCGATGAATGAGAAAATGTACCGTTTTAACTTTTTCCAGAATAGAAAGATCTATTTCGGCATCTCCATCGCGTTGATCGTAGTAGGCGTGATCTGCAGCATCATTGTGGGGCCCAAGCTGGATATCCAGTTTGCCGGCGGCGCCATGGTGAAGTATTCGGTGGAAGGCGGCGATGTTTCCTCCGAAGACATTCAGCAGACCATCAAGGATCAGGTGGGCAAGGATTGTTCCGTGGCCATCAACCAGGACATCAGCACCGGTGCCCAGCAGGTGACCATTTCCTTCTCCGGGAACCAGAGCATGTCCCCTGAAGAGCAGACCCAGGTGGCCGACGTGCTGACCAAGGCCTATGACGATTTGACCTTCACCCTGTTGGAATCCAACTCCGTGGAAGCCACCATGGGTGCCAAGTTCTTCCAGAAGTGCCTGGTGTGTCTGGCCATTACAGCGGTGTTCCTGCTGCTGTACATCACCCTGCGGTTTAGAAAGATCGGTGGTTTCTCCGCCGGTGTCACCGCAATTGTGGCTCTGGTTCACGACGTGATCATCGCTTTCTGCCTGTATGTAATCTGCGGCATGTCCATCAACGACGTGTTTATCGCCGTGATCCTGACCATCCTGGGCTACTCCCTGAACAGCACCATCGTTATTTACGACCGTGTCCGTGAAAACCGGAAGAAGCTTGGGCCCAAGGTGGACTATGAGGAGATCATGAACCTGAGCCTGAATCAGACTCTGGGCCGTACCCTGCTCACCTCCCTGACCACGTTCCTGGCTCTGGTGGTGGTGCTGGTAGTGGCTGTGATCTACAATATCAACACCGTGGTTTCCTTTGCTCTGCCCATGATGGCCGGTGTGGCGGCAGGCTGCTTCTCTTCTCAGTGCATTGCCCCCAACCTGTTTGCCATGTGGCAGATCCACAAGCGGGAAAAGATGGATGCTCCCAAAGCCAAATAAACGTTGTTACAACGTAAAAAAAGCTGTAGCTGCCTGAAAAAGCGGTTACAGCTTTTTTATATTCTTCAGACGCCCGAATATTCCCTGGAGAAACGCGCACCCTAAGGCCCAGAAAGTCAGGAAAGGAAGTGCGTTCCATGAATCCATCTCATTTCCCCAAGCCGGAAGGGGGCTATGGCGAACACGAGTCTCTGGGTGAGGAAATGTTTCCCGAAGGGGGTTCGGTGGCCTCGGCCAATGAATGTACCGGTTTGATGTTCACACCGCCGGAAACGAAAGCTCAGTGGGAAGCTTACCAGGAGCTTTCCCCCTTGGCGATTCCCAAGGAGGCACCTGGAAAGCGGAAAGGGACGCGGGCTTGCCCGGGGCAGGGAGAACCCAGGGCGCCCCGACGGTAAACACGTCCTAAGAGGAATTTCGGGGACTGGCCACACTGGGCCGGTCCCTGGATTTTTTGAGAGAATTTCCCCGTGGTTGTTACAGGGGCGGCAGGCCGAAGTAGCTGAGCAGGCCGTTGTAAATGCCCCGGGCAAAAGCGGGCTGCTGGTCCCGGAGTTTGAGGGCGTCTCCTCCGTTGGACAGGTAAGCCAGTTCCACCAGAATGGCGGGCATGGAGGTCCGGCGCAGCACATAGAGGTTGGGATTGAGCCTGACCCCGTTGTCCCGAGTGCCCACCTCTTCCACAATGCCGCCCAGCACATGCTGGGCCAGCCAATAAGCCTGGGTGTTCTGCTGGTACACATAGACTTCGGTGCCGTTGATGGCAGGGTTGGTGTTGGCATTGCAGTGGATGCTGATGAAGTAGTCTGCGGGCCAGGAATTGGCCAAGGCTACCCGGCGCTGCAAACTGGTGGAATTGCTGGTGCCCAGGGTTTCGGAAGGAGTGGTCCGGGACACTCTGGCGGTGAAGCGGGGATCGCTGTTGAGGAGCCTGGCCAGTTCCATCCCCACCGCGTAGTTCACATCCTGTTCCCGGAGCCCGAAGCCTTCGGCCCCGGCATTGACACCGCTGGGGTTGTGGCCTTGATCGATGAAAATGCGGATTGGCATGGGATCGCCTCCTGAGTTTAGTTTCCTACCATCCTATTCTGCAAAGCCTGTCCAGGTGACCCGTTGACTTTTTCCCGGTTCTGGGGTAAGGTAAAAAATAAGAATTCTTTTAATCTTCCTTTAATTTTCCCATGATACACTGGAGCCAATCTAAGAGAAGGGAGAGTTCCTCATGAAAAACTTATTGGAAAAAATGAAAAACTTGCTTCACAAAATCAACGCTAAAATTGTAGTGCCCATCGCCATTGGGGCGGTGCTGGCGGTGGTGGGGATCACCGCGTTGGCGGTCAGCCTCCTGGGCGGGGGCCGGGCTGTCACAGAAGCCCAGGCCGCTGCCATTGCTCTGGAACACGCGGGAGTGGCCCAGGAAGACGCAGTGTCCCTTTCGGTGGAAGAGGAGAAGAAAGACGGCCGGGCAGTGTACCAGGTGGAGTTCTCCACCCAGGAACGGGCCTATGAATGCGATGTGGCCAAGGACTCCGGAGAAGTGGTAAAATACTCATACGATCAGGTAAAGATGTTCCAGGCAGCCCAGGAAAATTCTGCGGAGAACCAGACCGTAGAGGACCAAAAGAAGGACGCCGGTCAGAAAGCTCAGGAATCCTCTGCTGGGGAGCAGCCGGAATCTGACGCCCAGGAGACTACCTCTCAATACAGCACCGGTACTATCACCGAAGAGGAAGCCAAGCAGATTGCCCTGAATCATGCGGGTGTGACCGCAGAAGAGGCCACCCTGTACCGGGTCAAGGCGGACTATGAGGATGGCCGGGCGGTGTACGACGTGGAATTCGCCGTAGGGACCACAGAATACGACTACGAAATCGCCCAGGACACCGGAGACATTCTGGGATATGACTCGGATGTGGAGGGGTGGACCCCTGTTACTGGGAACAACCAGACTTCCAGCCAGACTGCAAAGGCCGTCACCTTGGAGGAGGCCACTCAGTTGGTGCTGGACCGGGTTCCCGGAGCCACGGCGGACAATGTGCGGATCAAAGAGGACTATGACGACGGCCGGAATCTTTTCGAAGGGGAAGTGTACTACGATCGGACGGAGTACGAGTTCGAAATTGACGCCTCCACAGGAACCTTCATCGAGTGGAGTGTAGACTATCGGGATTGACAGAGACGGGGCGGCGCCAGGGTGAGCCTGGGGCCGCCTTGCAGGTGGAAGGAGCAGGCCATGCGGATATTGATTGCGGAGGACCAACGGGAATTAAATGAGCTTTTGAAAAAGCGCTTGAAGGAGGCAGATTACAGCGTAGACGCCTGCTTTGACGGGGAAGAGGTATTCGACTACCTGGCAGGGGCGGAATACGACGCTTTGGTGCTGGATATCATGATGCCCCGGCTGGACGGGATCGGAGTTCTGAAGCGGCTGCGGCAGGAGGGCAACCGGGTGCCGGTGCTGCTGCTCACGGCCCGGGACAGCATCGAAGACCGGGTGGCTGGGCTGGACGCCGGAGCCGACGATTATCTGATCAAGCCCTTTGCCTTTGAAGAGCTTCTGGCCCGGCTGCGGGTGCTGCTGCGCCGTCCTCAGGGGGATAAAACCACTTTGCTTCGGGTGGGGGACCTGGAACTGCGTCTGGATACCCGCCAGGTGTTCCGGGGGGGAAAGGAGATTTCCCTGTCCTCTAAGGAATATTCTCTGCTCCGCTACATGATGCAGAACGCGGGGATCGTCCTAAGCCGGGATAAATTGGAGCAGCATGTGTGGGATTACGATTTTTCCGGAGGCTCCAATGTGATCGATGTGTACATCCGTTATCTCCGAAAAAAACTGGATGAGGGTCATGAGAAAAAGTACATACACACCGTGCGGGGTTACGGGTATGTGTTGAAGGATGGGGAATCATGAAAAGGCTTTCGCTGAAAACACGGCTGGTATTGTTTCACACCGGCCTAATGACCCTGGTGGTCTGCGGGGTGCTGGCGGTGCTGTTTTCCGCTAGTTCCCAGGAAATTTTGGCCAATGTTCAGGGGGTGTTGGAGGAACGGGTGTCCGGTTCCATCGAGGATGTTGCCTACCGGCAAAACCGGCTGGAGTTTGACTCGGAGCTGCTGGATCTGGAAAACGGGGTCTACCTTTCGGTGTACGAGCCGGAAGACGCCACCCTCCTTTACGGAAAGCTTCCCTACGGATTTACTTACGACCTGGCCTTCTCCGATGGGGAACTGCGGAAAGTCACCGCCGGGGACACGGAATACTATGTGATGGATCTGCTCTTTCCGGTGGATGGGTACCACAACCTGGTGCTGCGGGGAGTGGTATCCCTCAGCGACGCGGAACGGGATTTCCGATACACTCTGCGCCTGGCGCTGATCCTTTTTCCGGCCCTGATTCTGCTGACGGCCGTTTGTGGATATCTGCTGAGCCGGCGTGCGCTGGGGCCGGTGTCCCAAATTACCCGGACGGTACAGAAAATCCAGCGGGAGCGGGATCTTTCCAGCCGGGTGCAGCTGGGGGAAGGCCGGGACGAGATCTACACCCTGGCCCAAACCTTTGACAGCCTGCTGGATGCCATCCAGGCGGGATTTCAGCGGGAGAAGCAGTTTGCCAGCGACGTGGCCCACGAACTGCGCACCCCACTCACGGTGATGACCATGCACTGTGAGGAGCTTTTGTCCCGGGAGGATCTTTCCCCAGAGAGCCGCCGGGAGGTGGAGGCCATTGCCCAGAAAACCCGGTCCATGGGAGAAATGGTGTCCCAGCTGCTGCTCCTTTCCCGAGCGGATCAAGGCAGGGCTAAGCTGACTTTGGAGGACTTGGATTTCAGCGAATTGAGCCAGCTGGAAGCAGAGGAATTCACCCAGGTGGCGGCGGAACGGGAGATCACTTTGATTCCCCGGATTCAGGAGGGGATCCACCTGACCGGAGACCAGACGCTGCTGCTTCGGCTTTGGGGAAATCTGCTGCAAAATGCCGTGACCTACGGGAAACGGGGCGGACACATCTGGATGACCTTGAACCGTCAGGGGGATCAGATAAAGCTGTCAGTGCGGGATGACGGCATCGGCATTGCCCCGGAGGACTTGCCCCGAATCTGGGACCGGTTTTACCAGGCAGACCCTTCCCGCACCTCAGATAACAGCGGGCTGGGACTTTCCATGGTTCGATGGATCGCCCAGGCCCACGGGGGAGACGTGACGGCGGAAAGCACCTTGGGAGAGGGAAGCCGGTTTACCGTGACCCTTCCTGTGAGGCAACCATAAAAAAATCCGGCGGGCCGGGAAGCCTGCCGGATTTTTTTTGAGGGAAAAGACGATTACCGTGTTTGGGAAGCCTGATCCAGGTGACGGATCTCCTTGTTGTAGAGCCGCAGGAAGAACACAATGCTGATGACCAGGGAGAAGCATTCGGCAATGGGGAAAGCCCACCACACCGCGGTGACCTGGTGGGTGACCTGGGCCAGAATCCAGGCGGCAGGTACCAGCACCACCAGCTGCCGCAGCAGGGACACCACCAAACTGTAGACACCCCGGCCCACAGCCTGGAACAAGGTGGAGGACACGATGCCCAAAGCGGCGAACAGGAAGCAGGTGCAGATAATCCGCAGGGCGGGAACGCCGATTTCCAGTAGCTCCTGGGAGGCGTTGAAGATGCCCAGCAGAGCCTGGGGGAACAGAAGGAAAATCAACATGCCCACCCCCATAATCACCAGGGCGATGACGCAGCCGGAGCGAAAAGCAGACATCATGCGTTTCTTGTTCCGGGCCCCGTAGTTGAAGCCCAAGATGGGCAGCAGGCCCTGGTTCAGGCCGAACACGGGCATGAACACAAAGGACTGAAGCTTGAAGTACAGACCAAAGACCGTGTAGGCAGCGGTGGAGAAGGAGGAGAGAATTCCGTTGAGGGCCATGGTCATGACGGTTCCGATGGACTGCATGACGATGGAGGGGATCCCCACCACATAGATGTCCTTGATGATTTTCCAGCTGGGCCGGAAGCCCCGGAATGTGACGTGAACCTCATGTTCCCGGAAGGTGATCACCAGAATGCTGACAATCATGGCGAGAATCTGGCCGCAAACGGTGGCAATGGCGGCGCCGGCCACGCCCATGGCGGGGAAGCCCAGCAGGCCAAAGATCATGATGGGGTCCAGGATGATGTTGGTGATGGCACCGATGAGCTGGAAGATCATGGGCCAGATCATGTTGCCGGTGGCCTGCAAGGTCTTTTCCAGGGTGACCTCCACGAAGACGCCGAAGGAAAAGATGCAGCAGATGGAAATGTACTGATCCCCCATCCGGACAATGTCGGGGTCGGACTCAAAAAGCCTGAAGAAGGGGGTGGAGAAAAAGGCACCATAGAGGGCAAAGAGAACCCAGGTGCACAGGGCCAATAAAATGCCGTGGGCGGCGGCACTGTCGGCTTCTTCCTGACGTCCCTGTCCCAGCCGCCGGGAGATCAGGGAGGTGACGCCCACTGCGGTGCCCACCGCAAAGGCGATCAACAGGTTTTGCAGGGGGAATGCCAGAGAAACGGCAGCCAGTCCTTTCTCACTGACCTGGGCCACAAAGTAGCTGTCCACGATGTTGTACAAAGCCTGCACCAGCATGGAGAACATGGCGGGCAGAGCCATGGAAAAAATCAGGGGCAGTACCGGGGCGGTCCCCATTTTGTTTTGTCTTGTTTCCTGCGCTTGCATACCACACATCCTATCTTGTTTCAAAATGCATGCTATTATAACAAATTTTTTCCTCTCTGAAAAGGCCTGGAACAAAAGAAGTGGGGGAAATTGTAAACAAAGTGTGGCTTTTCTTGCAATGGGCGCCGGCTCCGTGCTATAATAAAACCCGTATATGCGCCGCAGCTGCGCAGTGAAAGGTCCAATGAACCGAAAGGGGATTTCCTCCCCTTTTAGAAAGGCATGATGCTCACTATGGCAAACAGTATTTTGACCAAGCTGTTCGGAAATTACAGCAAACGAGAATTAAAACGTATTCAGCCCCTGGTGAATCAGGTGTTGGGGTTGGAAGACAAATATAAACAGATGAGTGACGAGGAACTCAAAGCCCAAACCGGTGTCCTGAAAGAGCGGCTCCAGAAGGGAGAGACCCTGGATGATATCCTTACCGACGCCTTTGCCGTCTGCCGGGAGGCCATGGACCGGGTGCTTTCCATCCGGTTGTTTCCGGTGCAGGTTCAGGGCGGCGTGATCCTCCATCAGGGCCGGATCAGCGAAATGAAAACCGGTGAAGGTAAAACCTTCACCCTGGCTCTGCCCGCCTACCTGAACGCCCTCACCGGCAAGGGAGTCCATGTGGTTACCGTCAATGAATACCTGGCTAAGTACCAGGGGGAGATGATGGCCCGTGTGTTCAACTTTATGGGGCTGACCGTGGGCCTTGCCATGAACGGCATGACCTCTAAGGAGAAAAAAGCCGCCTACGCCTGCGACATCACCTATGGCACCAACAACGAGATGGGCTTCGACTATCTGCGGGATAATATGTGCATCTACGCCAGCGAGCTGGTGCAGCGGGGCCACGCCTTCGCCATCGTGGACGAGGTGGACTCCATCCTCATCGACGAGGCCCGTACCCCCCTCATCATCTCCGGTCAGG
>UQQZ01000053.1 GCA_900543305.1 uncultured Oscillospiraceae bacterium | reverse complement strand
GGGGACCTGCACCATGTATCTGAATGCAATCCTTCATATCATCCAGAAGCTGATGAAGCTTTCCGTCAAATTTTTCCACCTTGCGGCATTCTTTTTCCAGAATCTCGTCACCGAATTTAACAATATTGCGAATAGCCATTTTTCTTGTCCTTTCACTACATAATCCGATAGGGATTGGGATCTGCGTACACCGTCACAGACTGAAATTCCCTTATCGCCGCAAACTGCTTCAGCAGCCGGGCGGTCATTTCCCGAAGTTTGGGAGAATTCCGACATTTCATCAAAAGTTTATACCGGTATTTATTGCTCACCTTGGCTACCGCAGCCGGAGAAGGTCGCAACACCCGCAGGGGCAGCTCTCCATACTCTTCCCGTGCCAGCTGGCTGAGCATCCGTAAAAAAGTCTCCGCTCCCTGGTGCACCTGTTTTTCCTTTTCCCCCACAAAACCAATCACCAAAATATCCACAAAAGGTGGGTAAAGCATGGTTTGGCGGTACAGGATTTCCTGACGGTAAAAACCAAAATAATCCTGTCTGGCAGCCAAGTGCAATACAGGATTCTCCGGCGCAAAGGTCTGAATAATGGCCCGTCCCGGATACTTTCCTCTCCCTGCTCTTCCCACCACTTGAGTAAGCAGATCAAAAGTCCTTTCATTGCTGCGAAAATCATCACTGTAAAGAGACTGATCCGCAGAAAGAACACCCACTAATGTGACGTTTTCAAAGTCCAATCCCTTTGCCACCATCTGTGTGCCTACCATGATGTCGTATTCCCCACTAGCAAATTGGTCCAGCTTCTTCTCCAGAGCATATTTGGCCGCCACAGAGTCGGTATCCATGCGGAGAATCCGGGCTTCCGGCAAAAGCTCCTGCAATTGGGCTTCCGCCTTTTGCGTCCCTGTCCCTCGGAAGGTTACCGTGTCATTTCCACAGGAAGGACAATGATGAGAGTAGGGGATCGAATACCCGCAATAGTGACACATCAATCGCCCATTGGCGCTGTGGTAAGTCAGGGAAATACTGCAATGGGGACAGCTTACTACCTGGTGGCACGTTTGGCAAGAAGCAAAAGTGTGGTATCCTCTCCGGTTCAGCAAGAGAATGGATTGACGTCCCGCTTGGAAATTTTCTTTCAAAGCTCTGGACAACGTTTCCCCCAGGGTTCCTTCCCCAGGCGGGGCATCTACGTTCATATCCACTAGTTCCACCTGGGGCAATTCCGCCGCTCCAAACCGGGCATCCAGTTGATGGAACCCAATCTTTTTTTCCTGGGCCATCCGACAAGATTCTATGGAAGGAGTGGCAGAAGATAACAGGCAGAAACCTCCCGACTTCCAGCAGCGGTAACGAGCCACCTCCCGGGCGTCATACCGGGGACTAGACTCCGACTTGTAGGTGTGCTCCTGCTCCTCGTCAATGACAACCAAGCCCAAATTTTGCACCGGCGCAAAAATGGCAGACCGGGTGCCGATCACTATTTTTGCTTGGCCACGGCGTACCCGGTTCCATTCGTCCAATCGTTCCCCCAAAGAGAGCCCGCTATGGAACACGGCAATGGAATCCCCAAATCGGTGACGAAACAGCTGAATGGTTTGAGCTGTCAAAGAAATCTCCGGTACCATGACGATCACATCTTTGCCTTCGTCCTGCACCGATTGAATCAGCTTTAAAAAGACAGAGGTCTTCCCACTTCCTGTAACGCCATACAGGAGAGCACTTCTGCTTCCCCGCAAATTGTGGTATTCCTTTTGCAGTTCCTGAAAAACCCTTTCTTGGGCAGAAGAAAGAACCAACTCTTGGGGAGGATCCAAAGGTTTTCGAAAAAAATCGGGCCGGCGGTATACCTCATATTCAAAGGCTTCCGCCGCCCCTTTTTCCACCAGAGCCCGCACTACCGAAGAAGAGGCCCCGGTAAAATAGCAGAGCTCCTTTTCCGAGACCTCCCCTGCATCCAGGAGTGTTTGATAAACATCCTTCTGCCGGGGAGTCAACTTCCCCGTATATTCGGGAACCGGACGCACCATCTTGGAAGTGGCATCCCCAATCCGGCTTGCGGCTTTGTTCACCTTACACAGGATCCCATGAGCCAACAATGCGGCAAACTCCGGATCTCCTTCGTGCAGTCCTGTTTCCTGAGCAATTTTATCCAAAGTCACAGAACCTTTGGCATGACGCAGCAACAAAATCAACTGCCACTGAGAATCCGTGTAGTCCTCCCGGTCAAAATTTTTAAACGTGGGACTCAGTACACAACTGTTTTGCAATCGGAAATGAAACCCAGCAGGAATCATGAGTTTGGCAGCTTCAAAGAGAGTACAATAGTAGCGGTCCCCCATCCACCGAGCCAAATCCAGTAAATCGGGAGAAAGTGGAGGCTCTCGGTCTAGGACACTGTCCACCTCTTTGATTTTTTCTCCCCCTGTGCCGCCCATGGCAAAAACCAGTCCCACTCTGCGGCGATTTCCCGCTCCAAATGGAACGCTAACCCGCACCCCAGGGACCACGCGGTTTCTCAGTGCCGGGGGAACTCGGTAGGTAAACAATTTGTCAAAGTGGTAGACCGTATTCTCCACTGCAACCTGAACGAACTGTTCCTCATTCATCCTCTTCCAACGTGTCAGGTTCAATAATCCGATATTTGCCCTGGACAAAGTCCTGGACAGCCATATCTACAGGCTTATCCGTGAGAATGATCCCTTCATCTTCCGCTTTCTGCGCAATCTGACGGGCACGCTTGGCCACGGCAATCACCAGAGAGTAATAGCTCTTGTGAGGTACGGTGATAATGTTTTCAGACGGTTTCAGCATCTTCCAGCACCCTTTCAATAGAATCTGTATTGCGGAAAAACTTCAGTTTTTCCGCTTGAATGATGGCCTGCAGGTCGCTTACCGCATCCTCCAGACGGTCATTGTAAACAATGTAATCGTAGTCCTTGGCGTGGGGAATTTCTTCCCGGGCCTTAGCCAATCTCTTCTGAATGGTTTCCTCTTCTTCCGTTCCCCGGCCTCTCAGCCGTTTCTCCAACACTTTCATAGAAGGGGGCAGGATGAAGATGGAAACACATTCGGGCATCAGCTTTTTCACCTGAGCTCCACCCTTGACCTCAATCTCCAACACTACGTCGTTGCCCTGTTCCATCCAGCGTTCCACCGGTTCTCGGGGCGTGCCGTAATAGTTGCCTACATATTCCGCATGTTCCAGCATCTTCCCCTGCTGAATCAGATTCTCGAACTCTTCCCGGCTGAGGAAATAATACTGCTTTCCATGCTCTTCTCCCGGTCTGGGATTTCGGGTGGTCGCAGAAACAGAAAGTCTGAGATTTTCATTCTGGGCAAAAAGCTCCTTTAAAATCGTCCCCTTTCCGCCTCCCGAAGGCGCAGAAATCACCAACAACAAACCCTTACTCATTTCATTCCTCCTCTTCCGGCACGGGCTCCTCTTTCCCGTTGAAGCGCCCTGCCACGGTCTCCGGCAAAATAGCCGATAAAACCACATTATCGCTATCCATAATGATGACGGCTTTGGTCCTTCTCCCAAAGGTGGCATCGATCAATACACCCTTCTCCTTGGCTTCCTGGACCATACGTTTGATGGGAGCCGATTCCGGGCTCACCACTGCCACCACTTTATCGGCGGAAACCAGATTGCCAAACCCGATATTTACCAGTTTCAATCCCCGTGCCCCCTCATTCCACGTTCTGGACCTGTTCCCGGATCTTTTCGATCAACGCCTTGATGTCCACCACCAGGTAGGCAATTTTGGAATTGACCGACTTGGAACCAATGGTGTTGGCTTCCCGATTCATCTCCTGAACCAGAAAGTCAATTTTTCTGCCTACAGGGCCCTGAGAATCCACCAATTTCTGCAGCTGCTGGAAATGGCTGCGCAGACGAACAGTCTCTTCGTCTACTGCCACTTTGTCGGCGAAAATCGCCACCTCCGTCAGCACACGCTGCTCGTCAAATCGGTTATCTCCCAGAAGTTCTTCGATTTTCACCTTCAACCGTTCCCGATAATGTTCCACCGTTTCCGGCGTTACCTGTTCCACTTGATCCACCAGAGACAAGATCTCCTGGGCCTTTTCCATAATATCTTCCTTGAGCCGGGCGCCTTCCGCTTCCCGCATTTTCAGGAAAGAATCGATGGCCTGATCCGCCACCTGCCGAACAGCTTCCCAAATCGCTTCTTCATTTTCCGGCGCCTTGTGCACGGAAAATAAATCGGAATACCGGGAAATCAATGACAGAGTCACATCATCTGGCAACTGGTAACGTTCCTTCACTTCCCGCAACGCATTGACGTAGGCAGAAGCCAACGAGTGGTTGACCAATACCTGGACATCCGTTTCTTCCAACGTTTCAATCTGAAGGAATACGTCCACCTTTCCCCGGGAAATTTTCCCTTGAACATAGGACTTCAGCTTGTCCTCCAGGAACAGATAGCCTCGGGTGATCCGGGCATTGCATTCAAAATATTTGTGATTGACCGACTTTATCTCAAAAACGATGTGGCGGGCGCCGCTGGTACTTTTTCCCCGGCCGTATCCCGTCATACTTCGGAGCATAAACATCCCCCTGTTCTCAACCTGCCAAAATAGCATGGTTTCACTATCAGAATATTTTACCATTCCCCATCGTTTAATGCAACCGGTTTCCCCTGATTTCAAAGATTCTTAAGAAAAGTTTCACACTCCACCATTCTCATAATGGACAATGGTGCTCATAGGAGTGAAGGCATAGGTTTCGTCTGTTTGAAATCCCCTGACCCGGAAAAAGTCATAAAAATCCGGAAAATCTGTCACGATCTCTTCCGCACCAAAGGTCTCCCCATAAGAGGCGGCCGAACGCATCAGAGTATCCAAAATAAAGATTTCTTCCCCTTGTGGCTTGGCGGCAGAATCGTATCCCTCTGCCCAAAGCTTTCGAATGTGCAGGGTCTTTCCCTCCAAAGCAACAATGACGTAACCCACCGTCTGCCCCCGGTCTTCCATCTTCAACACATGACTTTCAGCGTCTGCCACTCCGGCGGCTTCCAGTGTTTTTTGTTCTTCTTCCCGATCTTTCACG
Source organism: uncultured Oscillospiraceae bacterium (assembly GCA_900543305.1). Lineage (GTDB taxonomy): Bacteria > Bacillota > Clostridia > Oscillospirales > Acutalibacteraceae > Acutalibacter. Next base: position 10,748 of record UQQZ01000053.1, on the reverse strand, counting down.
GGCAACACCTGTATCATCTGCACTCTCTCCCTTCTTTATCTCTGCGGCCAAAGCACGCATTTCTTCTTTTGTCAATTCCCGGTATTTTCCCTGGGGAAGCATTCCCAGACGAACCGGTCCCACAGAAATCCTCTTCAGTCGAGCCACTTCCAGTCCCAGGGCTTCACACATTTTGCGAATCTCCCGATTTCGTCCCTCATACAGGACAATTTCCAGTACAGCTCTTCCCAATTCCTGTTCCAGCACCCGCACCTTTGCCGGGGCGGTACGCCGGCCTTCGATCATAATGCCCGTGCTGATCTGATTTAACTGGTCCTCTGTTACGGTGGGACGAACTGTCACCCGGTAGGTTTTGGGAATATGCTTCTTGGGGTGGGCCACCTGATTGGCAAATTCTCCGTCATTGGTCAACAACAGCAAACCTTCTGAGTTTTTATCCAGCCGCCCAACCGGATAAACCCGCACTCCTACATCTTCCACCAGCTGCGCTACACAGCGGCGTCTCTTTTCGTCGTGCAAAGTTGTGACAAAACCTCTGGGCTTGTGGAGGGCAAGGTAAATTTTCCGCTCCCCGCCTTCAATAGGCTTACCGTCCACGGTAATTTTGTCTTTTCCCGGAATGGCACTGTCCCCTAAGTGGGCTACCTTTCCATTGACAGTCACACGTCCGGCAGAGATCCATTCCTCGGCTTTCCGGCGTGAAACGATCCCACTGGCAGATAAAATCTTTTGAATCCTGCTTTTTTCAGGCAAATCACTCACTCCTTTATCTAGGGCTTCTTTCCCCACAAACGCTCCCAAAAACCGGGAGACGATTCCTCTATTTCCACTGTCTGGCTTGCAATCAAAGGTAACTTGGCCAACAACGCATCATTGCTGTACCAACGCACCTCCCCCACTTGATCGCCGGCTTTCACCGGGGCGTATAAAAACGCCGGCACACATATTCTTTGGCAAATCGGCTCTCCGGGAAGCACCGGCACGTCGGCTGTTCCTATTCCTAACACTTGAACGGAATCCCTGTCCGATCCCACCACAGGCACAGAAATAGAAATCTCCTCAGCATCTGCCTGAAAAGACTCCACTTGAGAAAACCCTTGATCCAACAGCACAGTGTGATCTTTCCAATCGTCGGGAGCATTGAGCGTTACGGCAATCAGCAGTACACCTTCCCGCTCTGCCGCGGAAACAAGGCAACGTCCTGCTTTCTTGGTATATCCTGTCTTAACTCCCAAACATCCCTCGTACTGAGTCAACAGTTTATTGTGATTGGTGTAGGTCACCTGTTTGGGTGGTTGGGAAAAAGTGACCGAACGGGAGGAGCTGGAGCATATCTCACGGAAGGCATCATTCTGCAAGGCTTCTTGCGCCAGAAGGGCCATGTCGTATGCCGTGGAATAATGACCAAGCCCTTCCCCGTCTTCTCCATCCAAACCGGAAGGCGTGACAAAATGGGTATCTTCCATGCCCAACTGATCTGCCCGGCTGTTCATCCTGTCTACAAAAAGATCCAACGACCCATCCAGATACAAAGCCGCTGCATTAGCAGCATCATTGCCGGAAGCTAAAAGCATTCCCACTGCCAAATTCTTGAGAGAAATTTCATCTCCAGGATGGAGCCCCATGGAAGAACCTTCCACCGCCACCATTTCTTCGGTAATGGAAACAACTGGATCCCCCAACCGCTCTGCCTCTTCCAAGGTCAAGAGGGCCGTCATGATCTTGGTTGTACTTGCCATGGGCCTCCGGGAATGGGCGTCCTTTTCATAGAGAATCGTTCCCGATCTCCCTGCCATGAGAATGGCGCTCTGGGCGGAAATAGTCAGTTCTTCTGCCTCCACCTTTTGGAAAGACACACTTCCTGCCAGAAAAACCATGGCCAATCCAAGTAAAAAGCCTCTTGCTAACTTTTTGCGCAACACAAATCACCCGCCTCGCAAAAAATTATGCGGGCGGGCGAACTGCTATGCGCTCAAAGAGTTTCCGGCGCCTTTTCCACCGGCTGATCCGGCGAATCCGGCAAAGGATTCGCCTTCTCCACAAGCTTCTCCGAAGTGTCCTTTTGGAACAAGGAGGATATTTTGTCTACAACATCCGGCACTTTTTCCAGAGCGCGATCCACCGAACTCAGATAGGGCTCAATCTGCAAAACACGCACCTGGCCTTTGTGGATGGTCAAAAATGCGATGGGACTAATGGTGATCCCCGCCCCGCTTCCTCCGGCAAACAGGCCGGAAGAAGGCTGGGTTTTAGAAGGCAAATCTGTCCCGCCAGAAGCAAAACCGTAACTGACTCGGGAAACCGGGATGACTGTGGTTCCATCCGGGGTAGTCACAGGATCGCCAATAACAGTATTCACGTCCACCATCTGTTTGATCTTGTCCATGGTAACGCCCAGCAAATTGTTCACTTGATTGTCGCTCATTTTATCTCACCCTGCTTTCGCCTCTGCGAAATCCTTTCTGTAGACTGGCTTCTGGTCTGAAGCTTCTTAAAAAAAGGTAGCGCCTTATAAAGTAGTATAGTCCCTTCTATCAGCAAAAACAACAGCCGGATGGAGGCTTTCCCGGAAAAATCCACCCTGTGTTCCCTGCTGTGATAGTCCAAATCGACACTGACGGACTTTTTTCCCCCGGGAAACCATCCGAACAACAGGCCGCAGGCAGAATAAACGATCCCACAAACTTGTCCGTATAATATCGCCCCTTCCGCCGCGTCTTCCTCGCCTCCCAAACAAACATAGAGGTCAAACTGCTTGACCCGCACTTTCTTCAGCAATTTTCGGGATGCCGTCTCAAGTGCTTGCACCAATTCCTGTAAGGATTGCAAAAATCCGCTGAGACCTTCTCGCCGGAGCATGGCTTTTAACCCCTGTAACAGCCCTTTGGAAGAAGAGCCCTTTCCTGCTTCTGCAGGTGCCTCCTGAGCAGGGGATTCCTCCTCTTTTGACCGAAAAGGAAACCGGAACCACAGATAACGCACTTGGGCAGTGAACTCTTGCCGGAACCCCACCTCCAAATGAACTGGAGTCAGCAAAAGCAAACAGAGCAGCAAGAAAATCCCCCCGGCGATCAACAATGGGATCACGGCCTTTCTATAGAGTTTGCCCTTCTTCCGAGGAAGAAGATTCCTCTTCCCGTTGGGGCGGAGGAGGCAACTCTTCCAAAGAGGAAAGCTGAAAACAACGTAAAAAAGTCTGGGTGGTTCCATATAAAAGAGGCCGTCCAGGCAATTCCAACCGGCCGCGCTCTTCCAACAGATCCTTTTGCAAAAGGCTGCTGATAACCCCGGAACAGTCCACTCCTCTCACCTGTTCCACAAATGCCTTTGTCACAGGCTGGTTATAGGCTACCACCGCCAACACTTCCATCGCCGCTTGGGAAAGAGGCGTGTTTCGCTTGAGATCCAATACTTCCCGAACCGGCTGAATAAAGGCTGGATTGGTACAAAACTGAGCGCTGTCTCCCAAACGGAGAAGCTGTACGCCGCTGTTGGGCTTATTGTATTTCTCCTGCAACACCGTTACCGCATTTTCAATGTCCGGCGTATGCACTCCTAATACCTGTGCAATCCGTTCCAGTGAGACAGGCTCACCCCCCGCAAAAAGGATGGCCTCCGTTTTTCCTACAAGTTCTTCCTGTTTCAGTGTTTCTTCCCCCAGTCCATCAACGTTACCTCCGCTTGCTCTCCGTCCCCATCAATACGGATCCTGTGATTTTTTACCAATTCCAGAATTGCCAGAAACGCGGCAACCCGTTGGGAGCGGTCTCGTTTCCCTGCAAACAGCATCCGATAGGGGACCGCTTTTTTGTGCCACAAGCTGCGAAGAATGGAAATAGCTTGGGAGGCCACGGAAACAATTTTTCGGGAGACCAGGGCAGAGAAATTCTCTGGACGGGGAGGCAGCATACTCCGGCCCTTACCCCAGGCGGAAACTAACGCTTGCGCAATTTCCCGGGGATCGTGAATCCGACGGTAAGTGGCATCCACGGGCAATGCGGCTGGTGGGCGAACTACTCTCTCGAAAGAACATTGCTTTTCCAGCAGAGCAGCCACTTGTTTGCATTGCTCGTATTCCAGAAGTTGACCCGTCAATTCTGCCCGGGGATCCTCCTCGGTCTCTGGACGGGGCAACAGGGAGGAAGCTTTGATCTGCACCAACCGAGCCGCCATCTCCAGAAATTCGCTGGCAACATCCATATTCTCTTCCCGCATCAGGGAGATTTGTTCCATATATTGATCCAGCAATTCCGCAATGGGAATATCGTAAATATCCAGTTTGTTTTTGGAGATCAAAGCCAGCAGAAGATCTAATGGCCCTTCAAAGACTTCCAGCTTATATTGCAGCTTCTCCATCCTTTACAGCACCCCAAACAGGCGGAAAGGAGCCTCTGCCAAGTTGAAAATAATCCTAGCAAAAAAGCTCTGGGCTGTGTACAGGGGCCCAGACATGGCACCGGAGAACAACAGGAAAAACATCACCAGTACAAAAATATTCTGGTACCTATAATAGGTGTAAAGTGCACGGTCGCTGAGAAATGCCCCTACGATCCGGGAACCGTCCAGAGGCGGCATGGGAATCAGGTTGAAAACCGCCAGGGAAATGTTGACCACTACATAATAATAGAGCGTATTAAATACGAATTTTGTAAAAGCATTGTAGGGAGCAAACGCTTCCATAAATGCTACCAGAATGGCTCCCACCAAAGCTGCCAGCAAATTGGATACCGGCCCTGCCAGCGCGGTAATTGCCATATCTCTTTTGGGCTTTTTAAAATACCGACTGTCCACAGGAACTGGTTTTGCCCAGCCAAATCCAAACAGAATCAACGCCAAGGCGCCAACGGGATCTACACTGGCAAGTGGGTTAAAGGTCAAGCGCCCCTCCCATTTGGCCGTAGGATCTCCCAATTTATAGGCAACCCAGCCGTGGGCAAATTCGTGCAAGGGCAAAATACAAAGAATGACAAATACAATGGAAATTACCTGGGAGGCCACTGCCCAAATGTCGATGTGCTGGCCTGAGGCCAGGGCTTGCAAAACGTCTATCAGCATGGAATACCTCCTTTTTCAAATGGATTATAACCTATTTTCCAGGAAAACACAATTCCTTTGAAAAAAAACTTGCATTTTCCTGGGGAATCTGCTATAATTTCTATCGTTGCGAATTTGGCGTTATTTTTCGATTTTAAGGAGGTGCAGATATGGCAAAATGTGATTTCTGCGGTAAGGATGTGTCCTTTGGCATTAAGGTCTCCCACTCTCACCGGCGTTCTAACCGGACTTGGAAGCCCAACATCAAGCGCGTCAAGGCTGTTGTCAATGGAACTCCCAAGCGCGTGTACGCCTGCACCCGTTGCTTGCGTTCCGGCAAAGTGACCCGGGCTATCTAAGTTCCGACACTTCGGATGTTCACGGCTGAGAAATAAGGGGCCATTCCTTTTGGAATGGCCCTTTTTCTCAGCCTTTTTTGTTCTTCATTAGCCAAAAGGCCTTTCTTCGGTCAACTGAGACAGGTCTCCCTCTTCCCAGCCGGACAGAATCCGCCCCGCTACCCCCTGAGCCTCTCCGTACAGTTCAAAGAAACTCTGACGGGATTTTCCATTTTCTCCCCACGGTTCATTTTGCACATTGGCATAATCGATGGTTTCGGTTTCTGTCAACGGTACAATATGGCTGGAGATGGTATGGGGTTTCCCCTTTTCCAAAACGTCAAACAGACGCTTTTTCAAACCAGTCCGGTCTGTCACACAAGCAAAAGTGAAGTGGGCGTCATTCATGGCCTGCATCAAAGCCTCCTCGGCCACATTCTCTCCATAGAGGACAAACAGCACATCTCGATACAAGTGAGCAATTCTGCGCTGTACCCCTTCATTTTTGGGAAACATGGCCTTTAAATGGACCTCAGAAGGAAGCTTTCCCGTTTCGCTGCGAAGCACAATGGCGTCCAGGGCCGCTTCGATTTCCCCGTGCAGGGTGGACGTGGTCTCCCAAGGACGTTCTACTACCAGTCTTTCGGCCAACTGATTGATATAGGGATGGGCAATGGAATCCAAAGAATAGTGACATACGAATCCCCACACATAAGAACGATAGACCGGGTCAGGATGTTTCTTTAAAAAATCCCGCATTGCTCCCAACACCTTGGAGGGAGTTTCCTGATGGATCCGGTCTCCGTATTCCCGCAAGGAGTCTCCCCGCATCCAAGGGAAAAATCGATGGCAGAAAAAGAAATCCGGCCCCTGTGCGCCCCAAGCGTAAGCACAGGAGTTGAGAGAAGCTTTCTCTGTCAGATTCTCTTTTACATTTTGAGCAAAAAGATAATGTGTTAAACAAGCAGGCATTAGATTGCCTCCTTTCCATAACTATATGTGACCCTGCCAAGGTCATTCCAGTTTACCTATCCACGGGAACGTTCTCAGCCAATCGTCTGGCCAAGGGCAGCTAAGATTGAAATCCGCATGAAGGGGTTTGCAGGTCAGGTGTAATCTTCCGCAATGAAGCGCTTGCCGCGACAGAAGCTCCCGGCCCCCTCCATACAAATCGTCCCCTGCCAACGGATAACCTACAGATGCCAAGTGAACACGGATTTGATGGGTACGTCCTGTTTCCAACTGCAGCTGCAGCAGGGTGTGGCCATCTCCTTCCCCTAACGCACGCCAATGGGTAACCGCCGGTTGCCCCTCTCCCTGGCAACAACGGCGAATTTTGCTGCCCGGTTCCAAAGCAATGGGGGCACGGATCGTACCGGTTCCTTCCAGCCTGCCTTGACAGATGGCATAATAGGTTTTCTCTACCTGGGCCGAAGACACTGCCGTCCGGTTCTTTCCCACCACCAGGATACCCGTCGTGTCTCGATCCAACCGGTACAGAGGACGAAACGCCGGAGACTGGCCTGTCTTCCAATAATGATATGCCACCCCGTTGAGAAGACTGTCCCGATCATGGCCCGGGGAGGGATGGACGGGACAGTGAAAGGGTTTATTGACAATTAGATAATCCGCGTCCTCCCAAAGGATGGACAACGCCATCTCCACAGGCTCATAGGTCTGGGATTCTTCCGGCAGACAAATCTCCAGTCGATCCCCTGCGGACAACCGGTCAATACTGCGACAGGGAATCCCATTTTTCAAGAGACCATTTTCCAAATGCTTCTGCCGGATGAAGGCTCGAGAAGAAAGGCCCAAATACCGTCTGACAAACTCTTGAACCGTCCTCCCCTCCCATTCTCGGGGCACCGTATGAGACAAGATCCTGCTCACTTGTTGCGGGCCACCAAGGAGCGGGCCAATTCTCTGAGAAATGTGGTGTCCCCAGAAAATGCGTCCAAAGCCCGCTGTGCCTCTTCGGTATAAGATTCCACCAGAGCCTGGGCCTTGTCCACTCCCAGGAGAGACACATAATTGCGCTTGTCGTGAGCGGAATCCATACCCACATTTTTTCCCAAAGTCTTGGCATCTCCCAGCACATCCAAGATGTCATCCCGAATCTGGAACGCCATGCCCACCCCTTGGGCATACTGCCGGGCGTGGGATAAGGCATCCTCCCCTGCTCCGGCAGCGATGCATCCCAACTGGCAGGCAGCAGAAATCAAGGCAACTGTTTTTCCCTGATCCATAGCCTGGAGCAAGGGAAAATCCACCTGGCCCCCTTCGGACTGCAAATCGATACACTGGCCTCCCACCATACCGGCTGCGCCTGCGCACTGTGCCAGCACACGAGCCCCCCGGACACCATCGGCACTGGGACCGGTAAACCGGAGGACCTCTTCAAAAGCGCCAGTCAAAAGCCCGTCTCCAGCCAAAAGGGCCATGGCTTCTCCATATACCTTGTGGTTGGTGGGTTTTCCACGGCGGAGATCATCATCATCCATACAGGGCAAATCGTCGTGAATCAGGGAGTAAGTGTGGACCATCTCCACCCCGCACGCAAAAGGCAATGCTTGTTTCGCATCACCGCCGCACAGAGCGCAGAAACCCAAGGTCATCGCAGGCCGGATCCGTTTGCCTCCTACCAACAAGCTATATCGCATGGCCTCCCAAATTACGGCAGCAAGATCCCCCTCCTGAGGTTTGGGCAACGCCTCCTCCAGGGACTGTTCAATCCACCCGAGATATTTATTCAAGGTCTCCTGCATTCTGGCTTTCCCCCTTTTCCTCTAGTTTGGTCAGTTCCGTTACCTTCTGCTCCGCTTTTTCCAACATCTTATAGCATTGGGCAGAAAGTTTTGCTCCTTCTTCGAACAGCTTCATAGAACTTTCCAGAGGCTCTTCACCACTTTCCAATTTCTCAACAATTTCTTGCAGCCGGGCCATTGCATCTTCAAACTTCAATTTCGCTGCCATGGGAATCTCCCTGCCTTTCCAGTATTTCTGCGGACAGGCTTCCCTCTGCCAGCCGGACTTCAATCCGGTCCCCAGAAACAACTTGTCCAATCGATTTTACCACATGACCATTCTGGTCCGATACCACCGCATATCCCCGGGAAAGGACCTTCAAGGGACTGAGCGCGTCCAGCTTTCCGGAAATCACAGCCATCTCTCTCCGAAGAGTTTCCACTTGGCGGCTGGTTGTAGTTTCCAGCCGGTGGGTCAGGGATTCCAATCGATCCCGTTGAGGTCCCAAAAGCTCCTCTGGGTTGCCAAGGGGGGAAGATTCCAAAAGGAGATCCAGGCTTTGGCGAAGGTATTCTACCAACTGCGCCCCTTCCTCTAGGAAATACCGGTGATACATCCGTACCTGTGCCTTCATCTCGCGCAAGTCTGGGGTACAAAGCTCCGCGGCAGCACTGGGCGTAGGCGCCCGGAGATCCGCCACAAAATCACAGATGGTATAGTCCGTCTCATGGCCCACCGCTGAAATCACCGGCGTCTTGCATGCGTAGACCGCCCTGGCCACCTGTTCGTCGTTAAAGGCCCACAAATCCTCCAGGGAACCGCCTCCACGGCCCACCAGGATCACATCGCAAGCTCCAAACTGGTCCATCTCTTCCAAGGCTTTTACGATCTGATGGGGGGCCCCCTCTCCCTGCACCAATACAGGTGCAAATACAATCTCTGCCACCGGCCAGCGCCGCCCGGTAATCTGCAAGATATCCCGCACTGCTGCTCCCGTAGGGGAAGTGATCACACCAATTCGCTGTGGAAAGGGAGGAATGGATTTTTTATGCTCCCGGTCAAATAAGCCTTCTGCGGCCAACCGTTCTTTCAGCTGTTCAAAAGCCAGACTTAGGGCCCCTACCCCTTCCGGCTGCATATCTTCCGCGTACAATTGATATTGTCCCGAAGGCTCGTATACGGAAATTCGTCCTCGAATCAGCACTTTCATGCCGTCCTGGGGGTGAAACTTTAACCGCCTGGCAGCCGATGCAAACATCACCGCTTTGAGCACCGATTTTTCGTCTTTCAAGGAAAAATACAGGTGACCTGACCGGTAATGATCGGTAAAATTGGAAATCTCTCCGGAAATCAAAATATCCTGGAGACGTCCATCTCCCTCAATTAGGGATTTGAGAAAAAAATTGACCTGGGAGACGGTGAGTACCGTTGTTTTCATCTTCCAAACCTCTTTTTCCAGCCCAATATGGCCACACCGGCTCCATTGTCAGAAGAAAATTCCGGTGCGGCAAAATAGCCTCCATATTTTTCCCCCAAGCGCTTGCGCAGCAGGGAATTGGAACAAACGCCTCCCGAAAACAAGACCGGCAAATTTCCATACTCTTTTAGAAGCCCTTGACACATTCTGTCCAACACGGTGGCGATGGCTTCTAGACAAAAACGCGCCACAGCTTCCTTGGGCTCCCCTCGTTGCACCATGGCTTTACACTGATTCTCAATTCCCGAAAGGGAACAGTTATTTCCTTTCATGGCCGGACGATAGGTTATTTTTCCGTTCCATTGCAGAGCCAGTTTTTCCAGCTCTGGGCCGCAGGGAAATCGCAATCCCAACAAAACACCCACCCGGTCCACCGCTTGGCCCGCTTTTAAATCCAAAGATTGCGCCACCAAGGTTACCTGGGGCATGGCGTTTTCATCGGGCTCTACCAGCAGCGCATCTGTTGTCCCTCCCGAAACGTGAAAGGCCAGAAATTTCCGCTCCAAAAGCTCCAGTTTTCCAGCCGAATACAAAGCGGCCCCTATGTGACCCTGCTGATGGGAAAAGGGTTCCATGGGCACAGACCAACCTTTGCTCAGCAGTTCCCCCGTAGTCTTTCCCACCAAGAAACAGGGCATATAGGAATCCTCTTCTGTCCGTGGCGATACGGAAACCCCCACTGCGTCCGGAGCTCTTTCCAACCCTTCCAGAATGGGGCCCAACACCTGGGGAAGCTGCTTTACATGGTGAAACACTGCGTCACTTTGGCGCAGGCCCCGTTCCCCCTCTTTGACAGGCAACAGCATCTTCCGGTTGGCAAGTACCGTTTCCCCGTCATACAAAGCGGAAGAGGTGGTGTAATTGCTGGTATCGATTCCCAGACAGAGCTTATTCATGGGAGCCTTCTTTCACTTCCTCTGGAAGGTCCTTGGCAACCGACGCCAATACCCCATTGATATAAGGAGCGTCGTCCTTCCCTCCGTACTGCTTGGCAAGTTCCACAGCCTCATTGATGGAAACGCTGGTGGGAATTCCTTTTTCCCAAAGCATCTCGTACACCGCCAACCGCAACAGCGCCAAAGACACTTTGGAAAGACGCCGGAGATTCCAGCCTCGAATGTGTCCGCCAATTTTCTCGTCAATCTCTGCCTGGT
>UQQZ01000052.1 GCA_900543305.1 uncultured Oscillospiraceae bacterium | reverse complement strand
CGAACGAATCCACCCCCACCGGAACCGGGGAAGCCTGAAAAACCGCTACAGAGAGCTTGCTCCGCAGTTCCAGAGTGTTCTCGCGCTGGAAGATGCTGTGGGGCTTCGCTCTCAGGAGGAGAAGAAAACTATTATAGCGGACAGATGGCTGGACCTGGCCGCCTCCTTCGCGGGAGTCCCCATTCAATATGAGGCGACGCAAACGAAGCAGCAGGAAGCACAGCCAAGGCTGGGCATGGAACTGGGGTGACCGTATGACAACAACACAACTGATCCCGCTGATCCTGCTGGGCGGCGGAGCGTTCCTGCTCATCGGCGCGGCGGTACACTTCACAGGGATGGGTTCCCTGAACAACATCAAGTCCAAGACTGTGGGCGACGGCCAGCATGGCACCGCACGGTGGGCCACAAAGCAGGAGATTCGGCAGACGTTTCGGCACGTTCCATTCCGTCCCGCGCTATGGCGGCAGGGCAAGGAACTGCCCGAAGACCAGGGGCTGGTGCTGGGATGTGTGGGAGGCGGGAAGCTGAAACACTCCGGTAAACTGAAGGAAAAGCTGTGCCCCCTCCTGAACAGCAGGACGAAAAAGGCGGCTGCACAGAAGAAAGTGCCCTCCTCCAAAGAACCTGTACAGAAAGAACCGAACGCCAAGAAAAAGAAGACGCCTCAACGTAAACCAAAGCCTAAAAAGGAGCGTAATTCCATTCAGGCCATCGTGGATACCGACGATATCCACTGCCTCATGATCGGCGCCAGCGGTGTGGGCAAGACCGCGTTCTTCCTGTACCCCAATCTCGAATACGCCTGTGCCAGCGGCATGAGCTTTCTGGCCCTGGACACCAAGGGCGATCTTGCCCGCAATTACGGGACCATCGCCTCCCAGTGCTACGGCTATCAGGTGGCAGTCATCGACCTGCGAAATCCCACGCGCTCAGACGGCTACAACCTGCTGACCCTGATCAACCACTATATGGACATCTGCCAGAAGGACAAGAAGAATCTGGCCGCCCGTGCCAAAGCGGAGAAGTACGCCAAGATCCTCGCCAAGACTATTGTGAACCCGGAGGGGGATGCCTCTGCCTACGGTCAGAATGCCTTTTTTTATGACGCGGCGGAAGGTCTGCTCACCGCCGTCGTTCTTCTGCTTGCGGAATATCTGCCGCCAACAGAAAAGGACCCGCGGGAACGGCGGCACATCGTCAGCGTGTTCAAGCTGGTACAGGATCTGCTGGCGCCCAGCAAGACCAAGGGAAAAACGAGCTTTCATATCCTGATGGAGAAACTGCCGGACACTCACAAGGCCCGATGGTTTGCCGGAGCGGCACTGAACACGGCGGAACAGTCCATGAACTCCGTCATGTCTACCGTCCTCTCCCGCCTCAATGCCTTTCTGGATTCGGAGCTGGAGCAAGTCCTCTGCTTTGACAGCGCCATCAATGCTGAGGATTTTGCTTCAAAGAAGTCCGCCATCTTCCTCATCCTCCCGGAAGAAGACCCCAGCAAGAATTTCATGGCCGGCCTCATGATCCAGACGCTCTCCCGTGAGCTCTTCGCTGTGGCCGATGAGAATGGCGGGAAGCTGAAGAACCGGGTGGTGTTGTTCTGCGATGAGTTGGGGACTATGCCGGCCTTTGACATCCTGCCCCTGTTCTCCGCTGGACGTTCCCGAAAGCTGACCCTGGTCCCCATCATCCAGTCCCTTGCCCAACTGGAGAAGAACTATGGCAAGGAGGGCGCTGAGATCATTCAGGACAACGTGCAGGACACGATCTTCGGCGGCTTCGCACCCAACTCCCAGACCGCCGAAGTGCTGTCTAAGGCGCTGGGCAGCCGCCCCGTCATGAGCGGCTCCATCAGCAGGGGAAAGAACGATCCCAGCCAGAGCCTTCAGATGATGGAGCGGCCCCTCATGACCCCGGATGAGCTGAAGTCCATCCCAAAGGGACACTTCATTGTCATGAAGACCGGTACTCACCCCATGCAGACCCGCCTGCGTCTGTTTCTGGAATGGGGGATCACGTTCGGAGAACCGTATGCTATTCCGGAGAAAGCGGCCCGGCCCGTTGCCTACGCCAACAAGCAGGAGCTGGAATTGGAGATCCTGCGCCGCCACCACACACAGAGAATAGTTGGGAACGCACCCCCGGCATCTAACAAGGCGGCTGCCAGGAAAGGGAAACAAGACACACGCCCAGAGGCCCCTCCTGACCAGGCGCCGCCAGATGGTCAGAGCAGCCTGCGTCCATGAGGATATTGCAATGGCCTATTTTCAGAATATCTACCGCTCCGCCCTGAGCCACAGGGCCAAATCGGTCTATATGTATCTCAAGGACCATGCCGATAGTGAGGGCCGATGCTGGCCGGGGATCCGGACCATCTCCGCCGAGCTTGGTCTCTCCCGTTCCACGGTCAAGCGGGCGCTGGAGGACCTGTATCGTGCGGGACTGGTCACAAGGGAGCCGCGCTGGCGGGAAAATGGAAGTCTCACCTCCAACCTATATCGGCTGGTGTAAGTACAAAACAAAAAGGCCCACCGCCAGGGGTATGGTTTGCCTTGGCGGTGGACCGAGGGTGGGGTCATTGTGAACCAACCAGAAGGCCCCACTCTAAGAATTATTTAAGACAGAAGAGAAGCTAAAATGGTACCTATAGAAAGGACAGTACTCTGACAAAAAAGCACGAAAGACAGACCAGAGATTGACAGTGGTACACAGAAAATAGACAATAAGTTTGGCAAAAGAGCAAACGCTGTAGACACTGCCTTGACAGAGGTCAAGATCATCGTGCAAAATAGGACAGAGGCTATGGGTGGAAAATGGCTGTTAAATTTGTTCCCAAACGGTATTCGCCTGAAGAAATAGAAGCCCTGAAAAAGAATCCAAATGTGCTGGAGGTGCGGGAAAACCGTTTGCTGCTGACAATAGAGTTCAGACAGCAGGTCTATGAGGCGTGGATACGGAGGCCAGAGCGGTCAACTGTCAGAAGGATGCTGGAGGCAAACGGATTTGATACCCAGCGCCTTGGCCTAAACTTCACAAAGTCAGTGGAATCTGTTTTTAAACGGGGTGGGCGTCCGAAGTTTTCAAAGGCATCGCCGGAAACCCAGGCAAACTGGGCCAAAACAATATATATGCCAACCATGACTGCGGAGGAATTGGTTGAAAGCGGAAAATTTGTTTGGGATGTCAACAGACTGATTTTACATCCGGATTTTGAGGCGGAGCTATACCGAAACTATCCCCAACAGTCCATAGAAGATGGTTTGCTGTCCGCTGGGATTTCGCCAGCAGACATGGGCTACCACAAAATATACTGGCTGCAAGAAAAATTTGAACATTCATCTGGGCAGGACACAAACCGCAGTGCTACAAGGGGCCGTACAGCTTATTATACTGCCGCCACGGTAGAGCAGTATCGTAAACATCCCTATGTCCAAACAGCCACCCGTGAAAAAATAGAGTTGAATAAGGCATTCTTTGAGGCTGCCGCACCTATTGCAGTACTGGCATTCGACGACATCCTCCGTGTGTTTGATATTGACCCGGAGATATTTTCAGTAACGGAGCGATATCGCATGAGCCGAGTTTTGGCTGCATGGGCTACACCGGCTGACGGAGAGACAATAAACGCCTCTCCCACACGGAAAATCCTTAGAAATAGGATGCGGGCATTGGACAGTATTGTAGAAAAAGGGTTTCTTCAAATTGGAGATATTGTTTCTTCTCTGAATGTTCTGCAGAAGAAATCGCTCTGCCTGTGGCTCCGGGATCTTCCGCCAGACCCAGGAAGAAAGTATAGCGTTAGAAAAATACTCTCTCTCATGAAGATTTCTCGTGCGTCATATTATGCCATACTGAAGAATGGCACCTATGGACAGTCGGTAGTACAGAGAAACGCACAAGACGAGCAGGATGCCGAACTGATTCGAACCGTTATGGAATACAAGGGGTTTGCCAAAGGCTCAAGGCAGATCTATATGATGATGCCAGCTCTGACGGGAAAGCGTATGGGGCTGAAAAAGATACGCCGTATTATGAAAACGTACAACCTCACATCGTCGATTCGGAAGGCAGCGCCTTCCAAGCGCATGGGTGGAGCGGCACTGAAAAAGAATGTGAGACCTAATTTGCTGCAGCGCAGATTCCGCCTTTACCGGCCCAATGAAGTACGGCTGACAGACGTTACACATCTTCTCTATGGCGACGGATGCAAGGCATATGGCTCAGCACTGCTCGATCCCGTCACCAGCAAGTTAGTTGCGTTTTTAGTCAGCGAACACAATGACTTGGAACTGGCGCTTGCCACACTGCGTCAATCAGATCTTCACCCATGTGTCAGCGGTGGACTTTATCATTCTGACCAGGGGACAGTTTATCTGTCTGGCGCATTCCAGCAGGAAGTAAGCAAAAGAGGTTACACACAATCGATGTCCAAACGAGGAAATTGCCAGGACAACGCCCCACAAGAGTCTTTCTTTGGACATTTTAAAGATGAGTGTCCGTATTCGGAATGCAAAGATATCGAGGAGTTGAGGGAACTTGTCGCGCGATATGCAGAGTATTACAATTATGAACGCCGCATGTGGGATAAGGGCCGCATGACGCCAGTCGAGTACGAGCAGTATCTTCTGGCCATGAACGAAGCTGAATTCTCGCTCTACATCGCAAAGGAAGAAGAAAAGTATCAGCAGATGAAAGAAAAAGCTGCCCAACGAGCCATTGAACGGGCAAAAAATTTAGGAGTATGAGAAAGGTGGGCGGATGAGGGAATATGAAACAAAACAGAATGACCAGGCAGCCGCCAGAGGAGATTCAGCCGTTTCTGGATAATCCGTTCCTAAAGGATTTTCGTGGGCGGGATATTATTTACACGAAGGACTTTTATGTTGCCATGTATAAGAAGATCTCCGAGGAGCATATGACCTATGTGGCAGCGTATAACAGCCTTGGGTTTTCCACCGCTGTACTCGGAGAGGACCGCGCGAATTCCGCAGGAAAGCGGGCGATGCAGTTGGGCCGGGAGGGTCGTTTGTTCACCGCAGATCCCTCCAGCTATGATGGCTCTGTACCCAGAGAGGCTATGGGGGCCATGTCCCCTCTGGAAGAACTGGCCTATCTAAAAGCCAGAAATGCCTATTTGGAGGAGCTGGTTGCAGCTCAAAAAAAACTCCGTTCCGCATTGGAGGACACAACTATATCATTGAATCCGAAGGTGTAAGCGCCGACCGTTTCTATATGGTAGATTCCTTTATCCGTAGACAAGCGGATAGAGCGGACGGTCTGTCTATCGTGCAATGCCTTCACATATTTGGAGTGTCCAGATCCGGCTACTATTCGTGGGTCAGGCGTAAAAAAGATATAGACAGCTCCTGTGCCGCAAAGAAAGAACAACAGGAGCAATTGAAAGAAAAGTTTAGGAAAATCGTGAGAAAACTTGGATATGTTCCGGGAAAAAGGACCTTTCAGACCCATCTATGGCGCGAGTTCAATATCAGTATCAGTATAAAACGCTGTCGAAAGGTTATGAAAGAAATGAATCTCGTGGCCAACAGACCCAGGAAGGACGCTTATAAGAATCAGGCCACACACAATCACGAATATTCCTCCCCGAAAAACGCGGTGAAACAGAATTTCTCCGTTGGTCCCCGCAGAGTTATTTTGACAGATATCACTTATTTGTATTATGGCCCTGTGCGTACACCGATTTATCTTTGCGCTTTTAAGGATGCTTATACAAAAGAGATCTTGGGGCATTGCGTGTCCTCCCGCATGACAGTCTCGCTTGTCAAGTCCGCCTATGACGTTATGATGGAGAACCATGGACACGAACTGCGAGGTGCTGCATGTGTGATCCATAGCGACCAAGGTTCTCAGTACCTCTCGACCACATTCCAGAGGCTGCTGTCAGATGACGGTTTTCTCCAGTCTGTTTCCGATAGGGGCAATTCTCAGGACAATGCCCCCATGGAATCATTTTTCGGACGGCTGAAATGTGAATTGCTTGACCTCGTGGCGCTATGTCCAGACGCGTCAACTGTAAGCCGGATGATCAGCGGCTATATTGATGCCTATAACCATCGACATTACCAATATGCGCTGGCGGGGCTAACTCCATCTGAATACTACACCTATGTTACCACTGGTATCTACCCGGTGGACAACTACTACGGCATCAAGGCGACAGAACTTATGCCAATCCAGGCGTTGATAGCCGCCCGTCGCCGCGCGGCAGAGGAGAAGGCCAAAAAGTACAGAGAGGCCAGCGCAAAGAAACGCGCTATGGCTCAAGGAAAGAAAAAGGACCCAGAATTCGTCATAGCAAGGGATCAACGCATCTTGCGCCGCGAAATAGCGAAGTGGACCCGCTCCAAAGAACTTGCGCTTCAACAGATATCCCATCTGAGAGAAATTCTTGAACTATCCCAAAAAGCAAGGGCCTATTTGATGACCGCATCAGCTGACCTGATTTTGCAGCTATACAATGGAGAAAACTGGGGAGCCCATCCAGAACTCGCTTATATTTACAAAATGCGTGAACTTTTTTAAGGTACTTTCTCTATTCGCCTTTGTGATACTTATCAATGCGATAGAGTGAACCCAGTAACCCCGTTGCCGCAACAGACTTAGTAAATCTGCAAAAAAAAACACCCCCTATTATAAGCACAGCATGGCCGGCATTAATATGGCGGCCATGCTGTGCTTACGCTTTTTTCACCAGTAACGGTGGTTATTTTGTATCTGTTACTGTCAAAAAATTGTCCTTGACATTGGAACCAGTTTAATCTGTTACACTGACGCTTCCGGAAATTGAGAAGATCATCGGCTTTGAGCTGGACTGGGAGGCCCGTTATTTTCAGGCATTCTGGTTTGATGAGGCTCCGGCCTATGTGGGCGGGCAGTGGGAGCAGGAGTTCCCATTCCACGCCGTGGAGCCCTCCCAGCAGGCTGCGGAGTATGTCATATCGGATGCCTGGCGCAGTCAGGGCTACCGCATCCAGCGGCTGGACCTGAGCCGCGGGAGGGTGGTATTTCATAGGGAAGTCTATGGGACCACGGGCTTGACCATTCCACCAGCACTTCTCCAGAGCCGGATCCCGGAGAATGCAGCTCATGAGGCAACGACGTTTTTCGCCTATCTCATAAAAAAATATGGTCTTGGGCACAGACCTTAAAACGGAAAAGGTTAATGTCAAATATGACATAATAATGACGATGGAGGAACTATATTTTATGGAAGGTGTTGAAAAACGGGAAGAGGGATGCTATAATTCTAATAGAACAAGTTTGTGCTCAACTTATCATAACGATGTCCAAATATCCGTTGTTGTAAACATAAAGATATTGAGGGGGTGAATAAGATATGGCTTGATGACCACTCCTAAAATATATTTGTAGAAGATCAGCCAAACCCGCTACGTTGAATATGAATAACACAACCAGAATTGCGCTGCAGAGGAGCCTGTTTATCCTCATCTCTATAGGATGCTGTTTAATTTCAAAACTGTATGCAGTTACGCCATCTTTGACGAAACATACCTCTATCGCCTATCTCGAAAAAGGCAGTGTATATGAATATCCTATTACGCCTGATGATCCGGGATGGAACGATCTCACATCTACGTCTGAAATGTTCGCTGTATGCCAGATTCCTGAGGATATACTCTCAGAACTTTCAACAAGTGAACTTATGGACGCCATATTAGATCATCCATTATTGCCAATTTGGTTTTTACAGCAATCGGAAGAAGACGCATACGAGATGTTCTCACGTCATTTTTCTGCAATTTCGGAATTTATCTCACGTGAAGATGCACGAGACGAAATCGAAAAAAGGTTAATAGTTGCACAGAACCTTGATGCACGGGGAATACTTTCTGTTGACCAATATGGGAATATAAATTCATTTTATAATACTTTCTTAAAAAAATTAAATTGTGCTTCAACGAACTCTTCATATAGCATTATTCAACCTTTTGATTATCCAGACATTCCGATGAACTCTAGCGGTGAATCTGTTAAAGACAACTCAAGAATTCAAGTCCCTAAAAGAACGATTCAAGAAATGACAACTCAAGCGTTGCTGGATACGATACTGTCGTTTCCTTTTCTGTCGGATATTCTTGTTTACGATTCATATGAGCTAGGACTTTTATCTGCTATTGATCGGTATCCGGCGCTAAATGAGCTGGTAACGGAATTATTTCTGCGAGCTGATGCCTTGGAAACGATACAAGGTAATCTTGAACTGCTATCGAGCATCAGAGGCACGTCTGTGGAAAGCTCTGCACAAGCCATCTATTCAGAAGCATTATTAGAAACCATTCAAAATCAAACACTTGTGGAAGATTCCGTACAGACTATTTATTTAGAAGCATTATTAGAAACCATTCAAAATCAAACATTTTCATGAGAATGGGGGAATAAAAGATGAAGAAACGTTTGTTATCAGTGGCTTTAGCATTGAGCATGATCTTTACTATTTCAAGTATTACGGCTAAGGCAGTTGACAGTCCCACAAATAGCGAACTCGTTATAGATATACCGTATGTTTACCCCGTAGTCCCAGGAACCGATGCTTGGGCTGAACTTCCCGATAATTTGGCGATGATGTCTGTTTGTCAAATACCCGAGGAACTCCTTTATTCGATGACGACAGATGCCCTTATGCAAACGGTGCTTGATTGTCCCTTGTTTTCGGATATCTTGGCTTATGATTCCTTTGAGGAAGGTTTTTCTGTCTTTTCATCATGGTTTAATGGACTACAGGAACTTCTTTCCCGTCCTGACGCAGAGGAGACTGTAATTAGCTATCTCCCAACAGAAAACACTTTGCGAGCAAATCAAGATCCGGAAAAGACGGTAAAATGGCTTTATAGTGGTCTTATTCTCAAAAGTCTCACGGGAAGCGAAGAACAGAAAGCAGTGCCTTTATACTTAAGAAGAGACTATGTTGATACCCCAAATGGGACTCCGGTAGAAGTTATCGTAGGCTACACTTTTGAAGAACATGATCCTCTGTGGGAGCAAATATTGGAATTTGAGGATGAATCATATTCCCGGAATTATCCAGACAGCATCGAACTGGCCGAAGCCTCACCGGAATATAATTGCCATTCTTACGCATGGTATTGGCCAAGCATCCTAAATGATTGTTGGATGAAACAACCTGATGCATATATTGAAGACGGAAGCTATGATGAAACAAATAATCCTTCAGCGATGGATCGGGTTTTATATAGGACTACACGTGGAGGGATAACACATTCTGCACTTGTCGTTTCAACTTCATCTGGAAAAGTAATGGTTGAATCGAAGTGGGGGTTTGGTAAGCTATACAAACATGAGGTTGATAAGTGTCCATATAAAGAGCGTGATATCACATACTGGACACTGGCCTAATTTAAAGCCGTCCTATACGTTGGATATGAATAATACAACCAGAATTGCGTTGCAAAGGAATAACATATCTGATCGCCTAACATCACAAGAAAATGTCTCCGATAGAATTCGAAACCTCTAAAGAGGCAACCCTCTTCATTCGCCTCTGGCCAGGTTATAATTGCGACGCCCCTGGAAAACCGCTGTAGGGAAGAAACAGCAATGCCTGCTCTTGACAAATTCGGCAAGGGCAGGCATTGTATGTTTGCGGCAGGGATTTTAATACTGCCAATTCTGGGCATACCAAAGCCCACTTCAATGGGCAGGGAGGAACTGACATCAGGAAGATTGTGTCCTGGAACGTCAATGGCCTTGCGGCCTGCAAGCGAAAAGGCTTTTTGCGTGTCCTTGCCAACTCCAAAGTAGACTTTTTCTGCTGTCAGGAGATCAAGACCCGCTGCCCACTTTCTACTCCGGGATATCTCCAGTTCTGGAACCCCGCCAAACACCCAGGGATAGAACGGTTCCTCTTTCTGAGTCTGACCGATGTATTCTGTGCCTGGTATCCACAGGCGGATAGGCCCTATATCTGGTGGACTATGCGGCTCAACAAGCGGCTAGAGAACCGGGGGCAGCTGGGCTACTTTCTGGTTTCAGACGCGCTGCTGCCCGCTGTCCGTAGAATTACACATCACATGGACATTCTTGCTGCCGATCACCGCCCCATCTCCCCGACGCGGTGATCGGCAACGTTTCAGAAAGAGTTGCCAGATAAGGAGTAGCCGCGATGTTGTGCGGACTGGATTGGGTCCGGATGACTTTTTCTTAATATCTGGAGAATATTTTCGCCGTGATATTGATTTGTCAGGATGGTCCCCAAAAGCTCAAACTTATTAACAGTAGTGGTAGCCATCGCGAGGTGGATTTTTTAGCCCATCCATAAATGCTGATAAAAGATAGTATCTTTTTTGCATATCATATTCCATGCCTATTGAAAGTTCGGGCAATTCAATGATTACGCTCTCTAACACAGTGACTGCATCAGGGCGTTGCACAAATTCACCTAATGCTTCATTATATTTTGCGTTTTCCCAAAAGCCCAACACCTCATCTTCATGAACAAGAATATTTGTGGAAAATGGGTATGATATAGCTGTTTCGAGGAGAGCTTTTGTGGTCATTTGTTCTACTAATCCGTCTGGGAGCCTGCAAGCGTTTTGAGCTAATCCAGCCATTGCGAGATTATCCCATTCAGGCGAATCTGGTGTTATTGGAAATTCATACGGCTTATCAATAGGATACACTTGGCATTCAAGTTCCTTTTTCCCGACCTGATAGGAAGCAAAACAAATAAGGATTGATAGCATCAAGAACAATATTCGTGTGTAGTTTCTCTTTTCCATCACGATTCCCTCCTTTTGGGCTTACAGGGGCAAACAAAAAGGGATACATCTCGAAATCGTAAGGCTTTTTCGTGATGTATCCCTTAATATTTCATAATAGTCTAGCAAAAGTAAGAATAAGAATTGCTTTCTCCTAAAGTGTTATGCAAGAATCCAAAAACTAGTGCTCTTTTTATATGGTCCATAGTTTGGTGCGTGTTTATAAACACCTTTCCAGTCCCACTTAGATCTTACAAGAATAGCTGTAGAAACGACATGAGCAGAATGTTCCGGAGCATCAATAACTCCATAAAGGACGCAAGCGTATGCCTCTATTTTTATTATAATTTTCAACATTTGTTTTGTCTATCAGGCAAATAACCAAAAAGAGATGTCATTTTTGCACGTACGCCAAGGCGTTTGGGCTCCACTCAGTCCTGCTGTTAAGAAGGTCTTCAATCAACTCTTCGTCACAAAGTGTACGCAAAATGGAGCATTACACCCACTCTCGTTCCTACAATGCACGTCCATCCGTATATTTACAGAAAAATGCTCTCATGATAAGCTGTTGGCATTGATATATCATTAAGACGTAGAAGAACGTATTTAGCAATCCAAAAGAATATTGAGAAAGATGACGTCGTTTCGAGGAAGAAACTGAGGTGGTGAAGTGATGAGCTGCCCCTTTTGAACCTCCAGGCCTGTGGTTAAACGCGGGCCAAACCGATACGGCGACGAACATTATCAGAAAGGCAAAGACAGCTGGACGGCTGTCTTTGCCTCTTTTTTCTTTCGACGGTTTTCCTGATTTTTCTCTGTTAAAATGTGGTGAAAGACCAGGAAAGCCGTCGAATCCTCTGCGCGGTTTCACAAACTTTTTCTGTTATCTGCGTGAAATTGCAGGAAAAACGTCTTCCGCTACTGAAAAATGGTATCCCATACGCGCTCCCCCACTGTATTTCGCTGGTTTTCTGCAAAACCCAACGAAATACAAAGGAGGATCGGTATATGCCGCAATACCATACTTACTATCCGAACTATGAGAAGCTCTATCCCGGCATTGAAAAGCGTCCGGATATCCTGCGCGTACTCAGAGCCAGCGACCGTAAGATGCGTTACATGGAATGGCAGCTCCAGACCGAGCGGTTTGTAGAAGACCAGGAAAAGCAGATTGCCGTGTTTCTGCCCAGTCGGGAAACCTCGCTGGAACAAATGGATGAGGAAAAACATCAGTTCGTGGATGAGCGGCCAGGGCCAGAAGAACAACTTACCCAATCCGAAAGGCTCCAACTGCTGCGGCGTGCCCTGAAAAGTCTTACGAGTGCGGAGAGAGAGGTGATCCAATCCCTCTACTTCGAAGACTTGACGGAGAGACAGTTATCCGAACTCATCGGCGTTCCGCAAAAAACAATCAATGACCGCAAGCGGAGAGCAATCTCCAAGCTGAGAAAATTCTTCAAATAAACTCTGAAAGGCGGGGGGCGATTCATCATCGCCGCCTGCCTTTCACATAAAAAAACGAGCCTTAAATTAGAGCCTCTCCCTACCATGAAAATGGAATGAGAGTACATAATAGCAGAACAAAAATCAGCAAAATAATTAATTTTTACCCGATTAAAACGGAGGGGGGCGCAAGACGAAAGCACCTTGTGTCCCCCTCCCTCTTTCCCTGTTTTCCTGCGGGACCGAGAGGGATACTAGTCGCAGCTCAACAAAGAATTTCAAAAAAGTTGAGGAAATTTTAAAATTTTTCCGCTCAACTACCTTACTTGTTGCCTATACAAAGTGAGGGGGTTCTTTTTATGTCTCCCCCCTGTTCCTTGAAAACAAAATATCCGGCAACGGGATACGTCAGCTGACGGGAGGCCTCCGAGAGGGTGGCTGAAGCGACGTTGGAGGGTGCGCCAAGACCATCTGTGTGGGAAATACCCGCATCAAAGACGGCCAAACAAGGTGCAGAGCGGTACCCATCCGTCCATAAAACAGCCTGTGGCGGGCTGTTTCGCATTGAGGCCGGACTTCGTGAAAGTCCGGCCCGACCCTCGTCAGCAATCTAATAATGATACTCCTGCCCAGCCACAGCCACAAGCAATGGGGGCAGCTCGGAGAGATCCTCGGAGGGGTGAGATTCCCGTGACGTGCGCCAGCACGGTCCGTCAGTTGCCGCCCAAGGCTCGGGAAGTAGTGTCGAATAGGGCCATAACCAGCGAAAACAAAAACATCAGCGAGGGCCATTCCATGCCTTTTGACCAATAAGGACCAAGGAATATCAGAACGGCTCTCAGCTGAACACCGGATGGGGTGGAGGGTTCCAACTCTCCATCCCATCTGGCATGTGGATTGAACGGCATAAACGCGAATAGCGAGTGTGAAAGTCAAAACGGGAGAATACTGCTTCGTACCCGCTTAAATAGTGCCGCACCTGACTATGGTGTTTTTCTAGGTTATGATGTTTTGGTGTAAGAGAAAAGAAGCGTTGCTCTTCCGTACAAGCAGGAGCTTGACAGCAGAAGCAATGGAGGCTACTTTTGTCCTTATGTTCCGCCGCCAGCGTGTGTAAGGAGCCGAATAGATCACGCTGGAAACAACGGCGCAGGTCAAGAGGAAGAATGAGTCTCTATTTTTGTGCTGTCAAGATTAGAATTACGGAGGAGTAGTCTATGAGATGCAGGAAGGAGCGCAGCCTGCTGGTTCGTCTTCCTGTGGGGCTCTGCGATGAGGTTTCGAGGTCTTACCTGCGCAGATTCGAGTATCATACTATGATGCGGGAAAATAGAGGGAGTGGGGCAGCCTATAAGCGAACTCGCTCCTGTGATAAAAGAAAGGTGGTATCATGAACATGACTGAAAAAAAGAAAGCCTGGCTGTATCTGAGAGGCGGAACTGAGAAATCACTGGAGGCCCAGAAAGCACTTCTGTGGGACTACGCAAATGAAGCAGGAGTCGAGGTGACGGACGTTGCCATTGACTATTCCCTAAGCCAGAGCAGTCTGGAGCGCGTGCGAATGGGTGCAGCGAACCAAGAATTTCAGGTCCTGCTGGTTTCTTCATGGAAGCGGCTGGGGGAATCTCTTTCCGAGGTCATAGACACAATGACGTACCTGAAGGATCAGAACGTGGCGGTACACAGTGCAAAAGAGCGGGATATGTCTCTGGACCAGGCGCTTTCCTTTGCGCGTTACGCATCCGCGATACAGCTCCCCGATGAAGTGCTGTCTGAAGAAGCTGATAAGTCCATCTTTGAGGCTCCGGAAGACTCAGAGCCGTTTGATATGGCGCCGTCTTTCTGAAATGAACACCTCCCGGTCATATCTGAAGAAGCGGGACAGGACCGCTGATAAGAATACCTGCCTCGGCTGTATGACAGCCGGGGCTTTTTCATGGATACCCGGTCAGATGACTGATTGTATGAGATATGGGGGGACGATCATGAACGCGAACGTCAATTACATCGGTATGGTGAATCTGCTTCTGGCCCTGCAGAACGCCGGTATCATCAGTGAAATGGAGGCCAGAAAGATCGCCGCGAGACTCCGTGTGGAAACAGGAGCGGACGTCATATATTCGCCTCAATAGTTGTTGCATTTGGATATGGCTTTTCCAACAGAGTTAAGGTATTGTGTGTGGCTGAAAGGAGGAGATGATCCCAATGGGCAGACAGACAGCAATCAGCAGTTCCCTTGCGTTGGACAAGACCCCCCTCATGATCACAATCCCGGCCTCCGGGCCAATCAGGACCCGGAAACTGCGCGTGGCTGCTTACGCCCGCGTCAGTTCCAATTCCGACGACCAGCTCCATTCCTTTGCCGCGCAGTATGCCTACTACACAGAGCTCATCATCAGCAACCCGGAATGGGAGTTCGTGGATGTATATGCGGATCAGGGGATCACCGGGACCTCTGCGGAGAAACGGGATGATTTCCAACGGCTCCTGAAAGACTGCCGCAGAGGCCGCATCGACAAGATTCTGACGAAATCCACCATGCGTTTTGCACGAAATACCAGTGAAAGCCTGATGGCAGTCCGGGAGCTGAGAAACCTGGGGATTGGCGTCTGCTTCGAGGAGCAGGGCATTGATACCGCCCAGATGTCCGGCGAACTGCTGACCGCTATCTTCTCCGCAATGGCTCAGAAAGAGAGCGACACTATCTCTGAAAACATCCGCTGGAGCATACGAAACCGAATGGAGAACGGTACTTTCGTAACGACCTCCATTCCATTCGGTTACATACGGGATGAAGCTGGTGAGATCAAAGTTGACTCACAGCGGGCCGGCTATGTAAGAGAGATATTTGAAGCATTCCTGAGCGGAAAGAATACAAAAGAAATTGCGGAGGAAATGAAACGGAGGCAGGAAACGGAGAAACCGCTTCAATCCTATCAGTGGACAGTGCATGCCATTGCCCGAATCCTAAAGAATGAAAAATACACAGGGAATTCATTATGGCAAAAATCATTTAAAACGCGGACACTTCCTCACCGTTACAAGGTCAACAAAGGGGAACTCGCACAATATTATGCCAAAGACACCCATCCACCTATTATCAGCTGTTCTGTATATGACAAGGCGCAGGAACTTCTGCGTATCAGGAAAGAGCAGTTCCATCCACAAGGAATGATGCGCTCACATTTGTCAGGATGCATTGAATGTGGCTGCTGCGGGTCTGCCTTTCGGAAGATCCAGCATGGAGGAAAGGTGTACCATGCGTGTCGTGTTCATACAGTAGACCGTAAAAAATGCCCTACAAAGCAGATTCCGGAATCAGAATTTAGAGATGCCTTTCTACGTCTGTACTACAAACTGCGGCACCGTGGAATACCGGTCCTCTCTCAACTGCTCACAGACCTCCAGACAGCTCAAAACAGGAAGCTGCTCTGGAGCCTGGACATCGTGGAACTCAACAAACAAATAGCGGATATCATCCGTCAGGAGCGACTGCTGGCCCAGTTGAAGCAACAGGGCCTTGTCGATCCTGACGTTTATATTACCCGAAGCAACACGCTGGCTGAGCAGCTCCGCACCGCCAAGCTGGAAAAGGAACGGCTTCTGGAGTCCGAGGAGGACCAGGTCATCCGGCAGACACAGGTTCTGCTGGATACATTAGAAAGCGGGCCGGAATTTCTGGAGGCGTTCGACGAGGAGTTGTTCAGCGAGCTGGTTGAAAAGATTATCGTGGAGAGCAACGAATGCCTGCGGTTCCGGCTAATCAACGGGCTGGAGCTGACAGAGCCTATTGAGAGGACGGTGCGTTGATGGCGAAGAACCGAAAGATCCCCTTCGGATACCGGATGGAGTTCGGAACGTACATTCCACAGCCGGCAGAGGCGGAAACAGTCCGCCGGATCTATCAGACATATCTGGCGGGAGCGTCTTACAAGGCGCTGGTGGAAGCTCTCCAGGAGCGAGGGGTTGTCTATGACGAGTGCAAGCTGTGGAACAAAAACATGGTGGCCCGCATCTTGGAGGACGCGAGATACGTTGGGATGGACCGGTATCCAGCCATACTCCCGGAGGAGCAATTCCACAGCGTCCAGGAGCGCCGCAGGGACCGGGCGGTCCCAGTCAGGAAAACGCCGGCGCAGATGGAGCTGAGACGGCTGTGCGGCGGTCCCCCGCCTGCCTGGGTGGAACAGCAGACCCTGACGCTTCTGAACCGTCTTGTCCAGCACCCGGAGCGTATTGCCTCCGGCCAGACAGAAATGGAGGACCCGGCAGAGAGCAGGAAACTGAGACGGGAGCTGGAGGAAGCTCTCCAATCCCCGCCTGTAGATGGAGAGCGGACCAGGAATATGGCGCTTCGGCTGGCGGAACACAGGCTCAACGCCATTGGGGCGGAGGAATATGAGACGACGCGGCTCCAGAAGCTCTTCCGGAACCATCCGCTCATGGAGGAACTGGAGCGGGAGCTCCTGTGTGAGAGCGTCCGACAGATCACATACAGAGGAAAAGGCATTCAGGTCCGGCTGAAAAACGGCCAGATCA
>UQQZ01000051.1 GCA_900543305.1 uncultured Oscillospiraceae bacterium | reverse complement strand
TCCACAAGGTCGATCGCTTTATCCGGCAGGAAACGGTCAGAAATATAACGGTTTGAGAGCACTGCTGCCGATACCAGCGCAGAATCTGTAATCTTAACTCCATGGAAAACCTCGTAGCGTTCCTTCAATCCACGCAGAATGGAGATGGTATCCTCGACCGTCGGCTCATCCACCATTACCGGCTGGAAACGACGCTCGAGCGCCGCATCTTTTTCAATGTATTTCCGGTACTCCGTAAAGGTGGTGGCACCGATCACCTGAATTTCCCCTCGAGAAAGGGCAGGCTTCAAAATGTTGGCGGCGTTCATACTGCCCTCTGCGTCGCCGGTACCCACCAGATTGTGGACCTCGTCGATGAAAAGGATCACATTGCCATCGGCCCGAACCTCGTCCACCAGGCCCTTGATCCGGCTTTCAAACTGACCCCGGAACTGAGTCCCGGCCACCAGAGCGGTCAAATCCAGCAGCTGCACTTCCTTATCACGCAATTTGGCAGGCACTTCTCCCCGAGCAATCCGCAGAGCCAAGCCTTCCGCCACAGCGGTTTTGCCCACGCCGGGCTCACCGATCAGGCAGGGATTGTTTTTGGTCCGCCGGGACAGAATCTGCACCACCCGCTGAATCTCTTTTTCCCGGCCAATGATGTTGTCCAGCTCTCCTCGCCGGGCTTTGGCCGTCAGGTCCGTACAGTAATTTTGAATATGCTTCCGTTTTTTCTTGTGGAAGTTTTCCTTCTTGCTTTGGACACCGGCGCCTCCAACACCGCCATTTTCCCCGGGACGGCCTCCCAGCATCATGTCGGTAGGCAAGGTTGCGGCTCCGCCGGGGGCGAACAGATCATCCCCGTCCTCCCCGTCTTCTTCGTGATCCAGGTTCATCAACTCCGTCATCTGCGCGGTAGCAGCTTCCAGATCTTCGTCGGTGATCCCCATCTTCTCCATAATGTCGTTGACCGGCTTGATGCCCAATTCCTTGGCGCAAACCAAGCAGAGCCCCTGGGTGGGCTGCCCGTCGATCCCGTTGGACACAAATACCACAGCCGGGCGTTTCTTGCAGCGTGTACACATCAACATATCGTTTTTATCCTTTCTGAATGCCAGCGATTCCTCTCACCGTTCCCCCTGCAGGGAAAGCCGCCTCCAAGGACAGCTCCACGAGATAGGCCGAACCCTTCCGGCCTCCGAACCTTTTCGAATCGCCCACCGCCGTTTCCCTTTAGGAAAATGGCTTTTTCAGGGCTTTTCCCGCTTCTCCCGCACCGTCTTGGCACGGATCTCGTCGTGAAGGGAAAGCTCGTATTGTTGGTCGTCCGAATGAAGGATCTCCAGGAAAATCTGAAAATACTTCACTGCGGAGAAAATCATCATCACTGCCGTCAAAATCAGCAGCACGTTGGAAACTACGTCAAACACAAGGCCGCTGACGTGGAAGAAACCATCCATCACCACGATCGCCGCCACCGAAATGTAAAACAAAACCGTGGCTACCTTGCCGTACCACTTTGCCGCGCAGGGACGCTTCCGCTTCTTGAGCAGAAATACCGCGCAGCACAGCATTAAAAGCTCTTTCAAAATGAAAACCAGCAGCACCGGCCCGATAACCGGAAACTTGATGGCCAGGCACAGTGCCACAACCCCTTGGGTCAGTTTATCGGCAAAGGGATCCAACATCTTTCCCAGCTCCGTCACCTGATTGAGCTTCCGGGCCAAAAATCCATCCACCATGTCGGTCAAGCCCGAAAGAACCAGCAACGCCACAGCCACTGCCAATTGGTCCTTCATGAAGAACCAGGCAAAAAACGGGACAATCAAAATCCGCAACAGGGACAGCCCGTTGGGCACGGTCAAATTCTGGTTGATGGGCTTTCTTTCCATGGGTCGTTTCCCTCTCTCTATCATAAATCTCTCTCGTAATACCCTTTTCTACATTCCCTTAACGTCCCCTACCCTTGGAGGGTAGGATACCCCATCCATCAACGAAAGATGGCTTCCAATGGATTCCATTGGACCAAAATTCCCGCCACATAGGACTCCTTGAGTCCCGCTGTGATCTGGGATTGTGTTTCGATAGGCAGCATTGGCGTAAACACCCACAAAATTCCCACTGCGATCCAAATGACAACCACCGCAAGCAAAAGCCCGAATACTCCGCCCAACAGAGCGTTGACTTGACTGAGAATGGGCAGACGGAACGCGGTGGACAAAGCCCTGGCCAGGGCACGCACCACGATCATCAGCAGGAAAAACAGCACAATGGTGGCCAGTACTTTCAAAAATCCCACAAACACCGGGGACAAGGCATCGGCAATCGCTTGGGCCGTCTGGCCGCTTTGAGAGGCCACTCCTGCCGTAATGGTGGCCGCGGTGATGCCGGCCCCTTCTAAGGCCCGCATGAGAAAATCCGGCAAAGTGGAAAGAACCCCTTGGACAGCTGTCAAGGTATCTCCGCTTCCGATGGAGGCAAGGGATTCCCCAATCCGTTCCACCAGGGCTTGGCGGAAAAATGCGTCAAAGAGCCACTGGGCAGCCAACCCACCCAGAGCTCCTGCCAAACACGCGGCAATCATGGCTCCCAAAAAGTGAGCTGCCGATTGAATAAATCCCCGCCGGGCGCCTAACACCACAAACAGGAAACAGACTACGGCAAATGCGATATCCCAAACCAAATCCAGCCCGCTCCTTCCTGTTCATTGTGAAAAGCCTACCTGATAAATATAACACAATCCCATCTTTTCCACAACCCCCATCCCCCTTACGGAAATCTTAATCCATCTGCTTTTTCTTGCAAACTGACCCCGGAAGACCTATAATCAGTATGTCCCATGAAAGAATTTTCACACATGTAACAGAAAGGTCGTGTTAATATGGCCATATATGCCGCTGTCTTTTCTCCCACCGGCACTTCCCGCCGGGGCGCCTGGGCCATGGCGTCCGCCCTGGGAAAAGCCACTTTGTTGGACGTCACCTGTTCCTCCCCCTCTCCCCAAACCTTTGGCCCGGAGGACCTGGTGATCTTCGGAGCGCCCGTCTACGGTGGACGTGTCTTCCAGGGTGCTTTGGAACGTCTTGCACCCCTGAAGGGAAACCAGACTCCCTGCATCGTCACCGTCACCTACGGCAACCGGGATTTTGACGACGCCTTGCTGGAACTGACGGAGTTTTGCAAGGCACAGGGTTTCCTGCCCTTTGCAGGAGCCGCTTTGGTGGGAGAACACACCTATGGCTCCATCCAAGTGGGCCGTCCCCTGGAAGAGGATCTCCAGCAGGACCGGGCTTTTGCCCTGGAAGCCTGGGATGATTTCTCCGCCGGGTGGCAGGATTTTACTCCCCCCGGCAACCATCCCTACAAGGAAGGGGGCAAGGGAGGCAGCTTTGTCCCCACCACCCGGGACACCTGCACCCACTGCGGTCTTTGCCGGCGGGAATGTCCCATGGGAGCCATCGGGGAGGATTGCGTCACCGTGGATCCGGATCAGTGCATCTCCTGTTTCCGGTGCGTCAAATCCTGCCCCGTTCAGGCCAAGGGATGCTTTACCCCGGAATACGAAAGCTTCGCCGCCGCTTTTTCGGAGCGGCTGAAAGAACCCAAGGAAAACCGGTATTTCCTGCCCAGAGGATAAGGACGGTCAAAAAAAGATGGCGGACACTCAGGTGTCTGCCATCTTTTTCATTTCAGGGTTTTCATACAGGTTGCCTCCCCACCGGAAGGAGTGGTCAATTCAGCTGCAAGGTGCGCACTTCGCTGACGCCCAACACATAAGCCGCGCTCTCGCTGGTGAGGGCAATGCTCTTGGCATCGCTGCCCGCATCTGCCCGAGCAAGCTCCTGGCCGGTGGTGGAATCGAACACCACCAGCTGCTGATCCATCAGCGCTCCCAGAGAACCGCCGTATACGGACAGGGACACAATCCGCTCCTCTGCCGGGATCTCCACCGGGTCCTCCATATTCCGGAATACCAGCAGGGTACTGGGCCCAGCGTGCTCATAGGAGGAAACGGAAATATAGACTTGACCGCCGTCCAGCAGGAAAGCGGTGGGCCGCCGGCCCTCATAACTGTATTCCGTGAAAGCGTAGTCAGTGGACCGAGCCCGCAAAAGCCCCGTATCCCCCACTGCGTACAGAACTCCGTTGTCTCCCCAGCTGGCTCCCAACAACAGATTGTTGGTGGTCTCGTACTGAGCTATGGGGTCAGGGTGGTTAAAATCGAATACGGACACCTTGGAGACCAGCTCGCCCCCCTCGCTGCGCACCGTGCACACCATGCCGTAGGTGCCGTCGGCGTTTAGGGCCAGGGAAAGAATGTAGTCGCGGGCAAACTGATAGGTAAATTGTTTTTCCCCAGTGGAAAGATACACTGTCAGATCGGTGGCCCCATCTTGTCCTTGGGTGGCCAAGGCAAACCGTCCGTTGGGAGCAATGGCGCCAGTCAAGATATCCTGACTGGTAGACTTATCCAGAACCGTTTCCATGCCGGAAACCACCATGTAACCGGTTCCTCCCTGGTTCAGCAGCAGGTATTTTCCCTGGGCGGATTTGAGAATGGGCTGGTTCAGGCTGTGGCGCAGGGACGCCAATTCCTGCCCCGAAGGCCCCAGAAAGGTCAGGGCCGTGTCACTGAGCACCACCGCGTTGCCATCCTGGGCCAAAAAATTCCCCTCCGAAACGGAAGAGCCCGTGATCGTCACCGGGTAACCGTCTCCGTCGCCCGTGCCCATCACCTGAATTTTCACCCAGTTCCAGATATTTTCCGGAGTCAGGTTGTCCCGGTTGATCCAGATGGTCAGTCCCAGGATCACCACCACAAGCAACACCGCCACCCGGTAAAAGGCCTTGGGCGCTTGCCAGGCCTTCTGTTTTTCCCGGGGATTTTCCTGGGTGGGATCCTCCTCATATTCGATCTTTGCCTGGGGATCTTCCTGGGCCGTGCCTTTCAGCGGAATGACTTTTTTCTTATTTTCTTGCTTTGGGCCGTGCTTCCACATACACCCACTTCCTTTCCCCGGAAACTATCAGTAAAACACCCGATTTAAATACAGCCCACAGGCCGGAGCCGGGGGACCGGCGGCTTTTCTGTCCTGAGCCGCCAAAATTGCAGGGATCTGGTCTGGCGTAAATTTTCCCTGCTGCACCCGCAGCAGTGTCCCCACCATGATCCGAACCATATTGTACAGAAAACCGTCCGCAGCCACCGTAAAGGTTACCAGGTCTCCGGACCGCTCCACCTTGGATTCCGTCACGGTTCTGGTCAGGTCCCCCTTTTCCCGGCGGTCCAGGGTACAGAAAGAGGAAAAATCGTGGGTTCCCAGATAATGACGGGCTGCCCGGTCCAGCAGCTGTGTATCGATAGGGTACCAATAGTGGAGGGCATGGTCCCTGCGAAAGGGATCCCGTACCGGATGGTTCCAAATTTCGTAAATGTATTCCTTTCCCTTGCAGGAGTACCGGGCGTGAAACTCCAACGGGACCTCTTCACAAGAACGCACCGCCACGTCCTCAGGCAGGTAGTGGTTCAGGGCAGCCAACAGCCGTTGAGGGGCGATGGGACTCTGGGTTTTCAGGCTGACACAAAATTCCCGGGCGTGAACTCCGGTATCCGTTCGGGAGCACGCCTTGATGTCCTCCTGCCTTCCGGTGATCCGGAACAGGGCTTCTTGAAAAACCTGCTGGACCGTCAAGGCGTTTTCCTGGATCTGCCACCCGTGGTACCGGACCCCGTCGTAAGAGAGTTTGATCAGCAGATTTCGTTCCATGGATTTTTTCTCCTGTCTTTCTGGGTTGAATTACATCCGCGCCGTGGGCGGGAACACGGTGTTCAGGGCAATGAACACCCCCAACAATACCACCGCGGAACAGAGTACCGGCCAATCTACCTTTCCAAACTTCAAGATCTTCATCTTGGTCCGCCCTTCCCCTCCGTGATAGCAACGGCTTTCCATGGCCGTGGCCAGATCGTAGGCCCGGCGAAAGGCCGACACAAACAGGGGAATGAGCACCGGCACCAGGGCGCGGATCCGCTGGGTGATCCCCCCGCTTTCCATATCTGCCCCTCGAGCTTTCTGGGCGCTCATGATCTTGTCCGTTTCCTCCAGCAAAGTGGGTACGAACCGCAGGGCAATGGTCATCATCATGGCAAACTCGTGAACCGGCACCTTCATTTTCGCCAGGGGCCGCAAAAGCCGTTCAATGGCGTCGGTCAACTGGGTGGGAGACGTGGTAAAGGTCAGCACGGAACTGGCCAGAATCAGGGCGATAATCCGCACGGAAACAAAAATACAATTGGTGATGCCGTTTGCGGTGATTTTCAAAAATCCCCACTGCCACAAGGGATCTCCCGTGCCGTAAAAGATATTCAATATTCCCGTAAAGGCCACCAGAAACAGAATGGGCTTCAAACTTTTCAGATAAAGCTTCACCGGAATCCGGGACAAGGCCATGCCCAAACAGATGTACACTACCACCAAAGCCAGGGAAATAAAATTCTGGGCCACAAACAACAGCACAATGGCAAAGATCACCAGACAGATTTTCATCCGGGGATCCGCGCTGTGCAAGGGGGATTTCTGGGGGAAAAACTGTCCCAGGGTGATATCGGAAATCATCGCAGTTCCTCCTTCCGTTTGAGCAAGGGGATCAACTGGTGCAAAGCGTCATCCACCGTCAGGGTGGAATCATCCACAGGCAGGCCCATTTTCCGCAGCTCCTGCATGATCTTGGTGATCTGGGGCACCCGCAGTCCCATGGCCTCCAGTTCCTCTCCCCGGGCAAACACCCGCTTTGTCTCATCCAGCATGGCCGCGTGACTGCTGTTCATCACCAAAATCCGGTCCGCTGTCCGGCCGATATCCTCCATGCTGTGGGACACCAGCAGCACCGTGTTGCCACGGGCCTTGTGATATTGGGTGATTTGGGACAAAAGCACATCCCTGCCCCGAGGATCCAGACCGGCGGTGGGTTCGTCCAGGATCAGCACATCCGGATCCATGGCAATTACACCGGCAATGGCCGCCCGGCGCTTTTCTCCACCGGAAAGCTCAAAGGGGGATTTTTCCAGCAATTCTTTTTTCAGCCCCGTGAAATAAGCCGCCTCCCGGGCCCGTTTTTCCGCATCCTGGTCGGACAATCCCATATTCTTGGGTCCAAACATGATGTCCTTGAGCACCGTCTCCTCAAAGAGCTGATATTCCGGATATTGGAACACCATTCCCACCTTGAACCGCACCTGACGGATCTTCTTGGGCTGTTCCCAAATATCCTTCCCATCCAACAAAATCTGACCGGAGGTGGGGCGCAAAAGGCCGTTGAGCATCTGGATCAACGTGGATTTGCCGCTGCCCGTATGGCCGATAACCCCTAAAAACTCCCCCTTTTCCACCTGGATGGAAACCCGGTCCACCGCGGTTTTCTCAAAGGGGGTCCCTACGCTGTATCGATAGGTCAAGTCCCTGGTCTCTATGATCGCCAAAACTCCCTTACTCCCTTCGTCCAACCTTTAATGGCTTTCCATGGCCAAATACCGCCGGAACATGCTCAGGCATTCCTCCACGCCCAAGGGCATCCCGGGCAGACGGATCCCCGCAGCGGAAAGGCGGTAGGCAAGCTCTGTGGCCTGGGGTACGTCCAGATCGTGGCGCTTTAAGAATTCCACGTCGGAAAACACCTGGCGGGGAGTGCCGTCCCGAAGGATGTTTCCCTCGTCCATCACCACGACCCGGCCAGCCTGAACCGCTTCGTCCATGTAGTGGGTGATCAACACAATGGTGATACCCTTTTCCCGATTCAGACGCTGAATGGTTTCCATCACTTCCGTGCGGCCTCGGGGATCCAGCATGGCAGTGGGCTCGTCCAATACAATGCACCGGGTCTCCATGGCGATGATCCCCGCAATAGCCACCCGCTGCTTCTGGCCGCCGGACAGTTTGTGGGGGGCGTGGGTCCGGTATTCATA
This sequence comes from uncultured Oscillospiraceae bacterium, assembly GCA_900543305.1. Lineage (GTDB taxonomy): Bacteria > Bacillota > Clostridia > Oscillospirales > Acutalibacteraceae > Acutalibacter. The sequence continues at coordinate 10,037 of UQQZ01000051.1, read as the reverse complement.
CATGTCCACCGCCTTCAGGGCCTCGTCCACCCGCCGCCGGATCTCCTCCGGAGGAACCCCCAGATTTTCCGGCCCAAAGGCCACGTCTTCCTCTACAATGCCCGCCACCAGCTGGTTGTCGGGATTTTGGAGCACCAGGCCCACCCGCCGGCGGACGTCCAGCTGCTGCTCTTCCACGCTGGTATCGATTCCGTCCACCAAAACCTTGCCCCCGGTGGGCACCAACATCCCGTTGAAGAGCTTGGCCATGGTGGACTTTCCGCAGCCGTTGTGCCCCAGAAGAGCCACAAATTCCCCCTCTTCGATGGAAAGGTCCACCCCGTGGAGAACTTCCACCGCGTCTACCGATTCCGGATCATAGGAAAACCGTACCTGCTGGGCCTGGATAAAGGACATAAAAACACCTCAAACCATAAAATCTCTCATGAACCAGGGAGTCGTCCCCCTGAAACCTGGGGAAGTCGGGTCATTCTTCCTTTTGGGGAGGGGAATCCAAGGGATCTTTCCCGGAAGACGCCCGTTTCTTTTCTTCCCGCCAAAGCCAAATGGCTGCCCCCACAGCGCCTACAATGGCCACCAGATACAGCGGCAGGAACATCACATGGGGCGGCTGAACCTGAGAGGACTTGCTGCTCGCCAATCCCAGCAGCACACACAGGAGAACCGCCACTGTCACATAGACCCCTTTTGTCACCTTTTCCGCCTTGCCCTGACGCCGTTCTTTCCGAAGCTCCCAGGCGTACAGCACCACAAACACCAGATCTAGAATGCCTGCCATCAAGGCATATGCCCCGGACAAAGCCGGAACAAAGAGGGCCTCATAGACCATGGACAAGGTCCAGCCCACCGCTAACACCAAATATCCCCATTTTTTCATACACGCACCTGCTTTCCCAACTGATTTTCCCCTGTGAGGGAGGGCTCTCCCATCCCGGCATTTTCCGGGCAGGTCACCGTTCCCAAATGGCCGTGCTGCCGCAAGGCAACACCAATCCCGTGGAGGTGACAGGCAGACCGATCTCGTCGGAGCTGACCTTTCCTCCGAACCGCTTTTGAAGCAAAAGCCCCAGGAGGTATTCCATCACCGAAGGGGAAAGCCCTGTGGTATAGGAATTGAGAATGAAAAACAGGGGCTTTTCACTTAAAATAGGGAGGCACATGTCAATTAACCCGTACAGCTGTTCCTCCAGCTTCCACACCTCTCCTCCCGGCCCTCTGCCATAGGAAGGGGGATCCATGATGATCCCGTCATAGGTGCGGCCCCGGCGCTGTTCCCGGCGGACAAACTTCACACAGTCATCCACCAGCCACCGCACCGGACGGTCGGCCAACCCGCTCACTTCGGCGTTTTCCTTGGCCCACTGTACCATCCCTTTAGAGGCGTCCACATGGGTCACCGCCGCCCCTGCTTTCAAACAGGCCAAGGTGGCGGCTCCCGTGTAACCAAAGAGATTCAAAACCCGCACCGGATCCTCCGGGGACCGGTTGGCTCCTGCGATCTTCTCCATGGCGAATTTCCAGTTGACCGCCTGCTCCGGGAAAATGCCCGTGTGCTTAAAGCCCATGGTTTTCAGCCGGAAGGTCATCCCTTCCCAGTGAATCTTCCACACCGGAGGGACCTTTTGATACTCGGTCCACTTGCCGCCGCCGGAGCTGGAGCGCTGATAGCGGGCGTGGGCCTTTTTCCACCGGGGATCCCCCTTCTCCCCAGACCAGATAATCTGGGGATCGGGCCGGATCAGGACAATGTCCCCCCAGCGCTCCAAACGCTCCCCATCCAACGTATCAATCAATTCGTAATCCTGCCACTGTGCTGCTCGCATACCATCCTGCCTTTTCCGGGAGATTCCCTGGTTTTCGTTTCCCTTTGACCCACTTTCTTCATCGGCATTCCGCCGCTTGGAAAATGGATTCTTACCTGTCCTCCAAGGTGAGCTGATCCCCGTCTCCCCGCAGCCGGTCCGGCACCGGATATCCCAAGTGGAGATACGCCGCCGCCGTGGCACAGCGTCCCCGAGGAGTCCGGGTCAAAAAGCCAATCTGCATCAGATAGGGTTCGTTTACGTCTTCAATAGTCACCGCTTCTTCCCCAATTACCGCCGCCAAGGTATCCAGCCCCACTGGACCTCCGTTGTAGTTTTCGATCAGGGCTCGAAGCATGTTCCGGTCGCTGGAATCCAAACCCAGCTCGTCAATTTCCATTCGGTCCAAAGCGATTTTCGCGGTATTCAGGGTGATCACCCCGCCGCTCATCACCTCGGCGAAATCCCGCACCCGTTTTAGCAAACGGTTGGCAATTCGGGGCGTTCCCCGGGAACGGGAAGCAATTTCCAATGCGGCGTCCGCATCAATCTGGGCCCGCAGAATCCCCGCGCTCCGGGAGACAATTTTCCCCAGCTCCCGAGGAGAATACAGTTCCAGCCGGAGCACTACCCCAAACCGGTCCCGCAGCGGGGCAGACAACTGACCTGCCCGGGTGGTGGCGCCCACCAGGGTAAACCGCGGCAGGGGCAGGTGATAGGAAGCCGCCATCTGGCCTTTCCCTGTGATGATATCCAGGGCAAAATCTTCCATGGCCGGGTACAGGATCTCCTCTACCGTCCGGGGAAGCCGGTGCACTTCGTCGATAAACAGCACGTCCCCCGGATTCAAATTGGTCAGCAGAGCCGCCAAATCTCCGGGCTTTTCAATGGCCGGACCGCTGGTAATTCGCAGATTCACCCCCAGCTCGTTGGCCACAATCCCCGCCAGAGTAGTCTTTCCCAATCCAGGAGGGCCGTAGAGAAGCACATGGTCCAGGGATTCCTTTCGGCTCTTGGCTGCCTCGATGTAAACTTTCAGATTTTCCTTGGCCTTATCCTGGCCGATGTATTCCGAAAAAGTCCGGGGACGCAGGGGATTCTCCACCTCCTGGTCCTCGGGAAGATAAGCGGGTTCCACCATGCGGTTTTCCAGGTCCAGGTCGTTTTCCCAATCCTGCTCCCCGCCATTGGGTTCTACTGGCATGAAGGCTCCTCCTTTCTCACAGACGGCCTCTCATTTGAGATAGGCCACCATTTTGTACTCTTCTTCCCTCTCTTCCACCTGGGTCACTTGGCGCTGCCAAAGCTTTTCAGAGCCAGACGGATCAACTCTTCCGGAGGCAGGGAGGAGTCCAGCCGCCCTACGGCTGCCGCCGCCTCCGAAGCGGAATAGCCCAAGGTCACCAAGGCATTTACTGCCTGAGATGCATTTCCCGAAGCAGATGGACCGCTGGGCTGGGGAACTCCCTCCACGCCTATGGCACTGGAGAAATCCCGGACCTTGTCCTTGAGCTCCAGCACGATCCGCTGGGCCAGCTTCTGGCCCACGCCGTTGGCCTTGGTGAAGCGTTTCACATCTCCGGCAGCAGCGGCCATGGCCACGTCTTCCGGGCTCAGCTGGGACAAAATTGCCAAGCCCACCTTGGGCCCTACCCCGCTGATAGCCGTCAGCAGTTTGAAACAATTGAGCTCCCCTTTGGTGGCAAAACCAAACAAATCCAGGGCATCCTCCCGCACGTTGAGATAAGTATAGAGGGTGGTGGTCTCCGACAACCTGGGTAAAGCCCGCAGAGTATTCATGGAGGTGTTGCACTTGAAAGCCACTCCTCCCACGTCGATGACCGCCGCCCCGGGCTCGGTGTGGACTAAGGTTCCAGTTACGCTGTAAATCATGGGCAAATCCTCTGTGTGATCAAATATGTGTTCCCTTTGCCGGATTTCTACAAGTTAAATCACCTGATCCGGTTTGTGGTGTTTCTCCAACAGCTGCCGCCGCAGGGGAGAACCTGCCGCCTGACCGTGGCAGATGGCCATGGCCAAAGCGTCCGCCGTATCGTCCGGCTTGGGCACCGCCGGTAGATGAAGCAAGCGCCGGGTCATCTCCTGGACTTGGGGCTTCAAAGCCTTGCCATACCCGGTTACCGCCTGTTTGACCTGCATGGGAGTGTACTCGAACAGGGGGACGCCCTTTTGGGAAAGGGCCAGAAGTACCACGCCCCTGGCTTCTGCCACCCCAATGCCCGTGGTCTTGTTGTTGGTAAAATACAGTTTTTCCACCGCGGCTGCCTGTGGCTTCCATCGGCTGAGGATTTCCCCCATCCCCTCGTAGATCTCCTGGAGGCGCAATCCAAAATCCACCCCTGCGGGAGTGGTGATGGCGCCGTATTCCAAGGGCCGGTACCGCCCCGCCACGGCTTCGATCACCCCGTAGCCCACAATGGCATATCCGGGGTCAATGCCCAAAATACGCAACGGCCAATCCTCCTCCCATGGGGAATATTCGGTTTATTATACCACAGTCTGCCCCCAGGGTAAAGATCCTTCCCGTTTCCCGGGTGACAGCTTACATGTGCATCTGCTCCCCGGCCGTTTCCGCGGCGTCGGGCATGGCGCCCAGAGCGGGGAGGCTTTTGGTGTATCGGGCAGGATTCTTCAGCATCCCCTCCTGATAGACCTGGGCCCGGATCACCCGCTGGCCCTTTTTCAGGTTCATGGCCTGAACTCCCTGGGTATTCTTGGTGGTCTTGGGTTGAATCACCCCTGTGTGGAACAGAAGCATCCGACCGGAAGAAGCCGTCATCAGCACCTGGCAGTCCTCTTTTACATACAGGGCCCCTGCCAGAGGAGATTTATCGCTGTAGGCATTTACAAGTTTTTTCCGGTTCTGCTTGGTCTGGTAGGCGCTCATCTCCACCTTGGCCACCTTGCCGTTCTCAAAGAAAAACAACATGTACCCTTCATACTCGTGGGTGACAGCCATGTAGAGAGCTTTCTCATTTTCTTCCATCTGAAGCCGGGCGGGAATATACTCTCCCAAGACGCTTGCCTTGGTGTCTCCAAAATCTGCGGCCTTTCCCTTGTACACCTGGCACCGGTCCGAGAAAAACAGCAGTTCCGCGCTGTTTTGATCCTCCACCTGCTGAGCCACCTGATCCCCTTCCTTGAGCTTTTGTTCCCCGCTCATCCGCAGAGACTGAGGAGTGATCTTTTTAAAGTAGCCTTCCTTGGTAAAGAACAGGTTCACCGAGTAATCCGGCACCTCGTCCTCGATCTCCACGTCCTCCACCTCGTCGGCGTACAGGATCATGGAACGCCGGGGCTGGCCGTATTTCTGGGCCACCTCTTCCAGTTCCTTGACAATGATCCCCTTCACCTTGGCCTTGGAACCCAGAATCCCCTCCAGCTGGGCAATGGATTTTTCCAATTCCTCCACTTCCTGGGTACGCTTGAGGATATACTCCCGATTCAGGTGACGCAGTTTGATCTCCGCCACATATTCCGCCTGGATCTGGTCGATGCCGAAGCCGATCATCAGGTTGGGAACCACTTCTGCTTCCTCTTCCGTTTCCCGAACAATGAGGATGGCCTTATCGATATCCAGCAGAATCACCTGCAAGCCCTGGAGCAGGTGGAGCTTTTCCTTTTTCTTTTGCAGGTCAAAATACGTCCGGCGGCGGACGCACTCCACCCGGAAAGCCGTCCACTCCTCCAGCAGTTCCCGGACTCCCAGCACCCGGGGCGTTCCTCCGATGAGCACATTGAAGTTGCAGGCAAAACTGTCCTCCAGGGGAGTGAGCTTGTAGAGCTTCTGCATCAGCTTGTCCGGATCCGTCCCCCGTTTCAGGTCGATGGTGATTTTCAGGCCCTCCAGGCCAGTTTCGTCCCGGATATCGGCAATTTCCTTGATCTTTCCCTGCTTCACCAGATCGATAACCCGTTCCACAATGGCCTCGATGGTGGTGGTGGGAGGAATCTGCGTGATGTCCACACAGTTGGCGCTTTTATCGTAGGTATACCGGCACCGGACACGGAAACTGCCTCGGCCGGTCTTGTAAATGTTTCCCATCTGATCCCGGTCAAACAGAATCTGGCCTCCGCCGGGAAAATCCGGAGCCTGCATGGTCTCAAAGAGATCCGCCTGGGGATCCCGAATCAGGGCAATGGTAGTGCGGCACACCTCCGCCAAGTTGAAAGGACAGATGTTGCTGGCCATGCCCACAGCAATGCCCGTGTTGGCGTTGACCAACACACTGGGAAAGGTGGCCGGCAGCAACGTGGGCTCTTTCATGGTGTTGTCGTAGTTGTCCACAAAGTCCACCGTGTCCTTGTCGATATCCTGAAACAGCTCCTTGCAGATGGGGTCAAGTCTCGCTTCTGTATACCGGGATGCCGCCCAGGCCATGTCCCGGGAATAGAATTTGCCGAAATTTCCCTTGGAGTCCACATAGGGATGAAGCAGGGCCTCGTACCCTCGGGACAGCCGCACCATGGTATCGTAGATAGCCGCGTCCCCGTGAGGGTTCAGCTTCATGGTCTGGCCCACAATGTTGGCGCTCTTCGTCCGGCCCGAACCCAAAAGCCCCATCTTGTACATGGTGAAAAGCAATTTCCGGTGGGAGGGCTTGAAGCCGTCGATTTCCGGAATGGCCCGGGACATGATCACACTCATGGCATAGGGCATAAAGTTTTGCCGGAGGGTATCGCTGATATTTTGTTCCACAATCTCCCCGGCTCCCGCAATAAATCCCTGGGTCTTGGGGGAATTTCCCCGGGCAGGCTGCTGTCGTTTTCTTGGCATAGTCTATGCTCCCCTCCTTTTCTCAGGACACGTCCAGGTCGTCCAGGTACTCGCTGCCGTGGGCGGCGATGTAATCTTTCCGGCCGCTCAGGTTGTCCCCCAGCAGCACGTCGAACATCTCCGCCGCCTGCTGCACATCACCGGGCTTTACTTGGATCAGCCGCCGGGTCTTGGGATTCATGGTGGTCAAGTTCATCATGTCCGGGTCGTTTTCGCCCAATCCCTTGCTGCGCTGGATGGTGTACTTCTGACCCTCCAGCTCTTTCAGAAATTGTTCCTTTTCCCGCTCATTATAGGCAAAGTAGGTCTTGTCCTTGCAGGTGATCTCATACAGGGGAGATTCGGCAATGAAAACCTTATTCTGTTCGATGAGGGCAGGCGTCAGCCGGTAGAGCATGGTCAGAAGCATGGTGCGGATGTGAAACCCGTCTACGTCCGCATCGGTACACAGAATGATCTTGCTCCACCGGAGGGAATCCATATCAAAGGCACCAATGGACTTGTTGGCTTTGCTCTTGACTTGGACCCCGCAGCCCAAGACCTTGATCAGGTCCGTAATGATCTCGCTTTTGAAAATCTTGTCGTAATCCGCTTTCAGGCAGTTGAGAATCTTGCCCCGGATGGGCATCACCGCCTGGTAGTTGGGATCCCGGGCCTGCTTAACGGAACCCAAAGCCGAATCGCCCTCCACGATGAAGATCTCCCGCTCCTTCACATCCTTAGACCGGCAGTCCACAAATTTCGCCACCCGGCCCGTAATGTCCATTTTGGCGGTGAGCTTTCCCTTCAGGTTCAGACGGGTCTTCTCTGCGTCTTCCCGGCTGCGCTTGTTCACCAGCACCTGGCCGGCGATCTTTTCCGCGTCCATAGGGTTCTCAATAAAATAAACCTCCAGGTTGTGGCGGAGCATTTCCACCATGGCCTCCTGAATGCCCTTGTTGGTGATGGCCTTCTTAGTCTGGTTCTCATAGGAGGTCTGAGTGGAGAAAGAAGAAATCACGATGATCAGACAGTCCTCCACATCCTGGAAGGTGATTTTACTCTCGTTCTTGTTGTACTTGTTGTTCTGCTTTAAATAGGCGTCGATCTGATACACAAAGGCGTTGCGCACCGCCTTGTCCGGGGCGCCCCCATGCTCCAGCCAGCTGGAATTGTGATAGTACTCCGCCACATGGACCCGGTTGGAAAAGGCAGCCGCCACGTTGATTTTCACATTGTACAGAGCCATATCTTCCCGGTCCCGGACCTTCTTTTCGCTCTGCCAAAATTGGACGGGGGTCAGGCAGTCTTCTCCCGCCAGCTCCCTGGCGTGGTCCAGAATGCCATTTTCGTAGCAAAAGTCGGTAGTTTCGAATTTTCCAGGGGCCACTTCGTTTTTCAGATGGAAAGTGATTCCCGCGTTGACCACCGCCTGGCGCTTCAATATGTCCAGATAGTAGTCCAGGCTCACGTCGATATCCGTGAACACCTGGAGATCCGGCTTCCACTTGATCAGAGAGCCGGTATCCCGCTTGGTGTAGGGCTCCTTGTGCAAGCCGCCCACATTTTCCCCGTGCTCAAATTGGAGGGTATAGCGGAAGCCATCCCGGCGGATATCCACGTCCATATACTCGGAAGCGTACTGGGTAGCGCACAGACCCAAGCCATTCAATCCCAGAGAATATTCATAGTTCTCCCCAGAATCATTGTTGTACTTGCCCCCTGCGTACATCTCGCAAAATACCAGCTCCCAGTTATACCGCTCCTCCTTGGAGTTGTAGTCCACCGGGATCCCCCGGGCATGGTCTTCCACCTGTACCGAATGGTCCAGAAACCGGGTAATGGTGATCTCTTTTCCGTACCCCTGCCGGGCTTCGTCGATGGAGTTGGACAAAATCTCAAATATGGAGTGCTGGCAACCGTCGATGCCGTCGGAGCCAAAGATCACCGCCGGACGGAGCCGCACACGGTCCGCCCCTTTCAGGCTGGTGATACTCTCGTTGCCGTAGCTTTGTTTTTTCGCCATGAATCCTCCTTTTCACCGTTCCTCACACAATCTGAAACTGGCTCTACTTCCTTCCAGACAGCAAGAAAGGGAATGTGACCATTCCCTTGGTTGCTCTGTTCTAAAAAATCAGCCTTGTTCCGGCGGGGTGGAATCCCCCTCCGGCTTTTCCGGAGAAGCCTTCTCTTCCCCATGGGATTCCTCGGGCAAAGCGTCCGTGGATTCCTGTACCATGGCTTTGGCTGCCCCGCTGGGCAGCAGGGTCCCGGCCATAACCTCCTGGAATTGTTCGCCGTCGATCTTTTCCTTCTCGTAGAGAACACCGGCCAACCGGTGGAGCTCATCGATGTGGTCTTTCAAAATCTTCTCGGTCTTCTGATAGGCCGTAGAGATGATGCTCTGAATTTCTTCGTCAATCTCGGCAGCGGTCTGCTCCGAGTAATTGCTGATGTGTCCCATTTCCTTGCCCAGGAAGGGGTTGCTGTCATCGCTGCCATAGGTGATGGGCCCTAGCTTGTCGCTCATGCCGTATTTGGTCACCATGGCTCGGGCAATCTTGGTGGCCCGCTCGATGTCGTTGGAAGCGCCGGTAGAGATATCGTCCAGCACCAAGGCTTCCGCCACACGGCCGCCCAGCAGCACGATCAGCTCTTCCCGCATTTCATCCCGGCTGCGATAGCTCCGGTCCTCCGTGGGCAGGTGCATGGTGTAGCCCCCTGCCATACCCCGGGGGATAATGGAAATCTGATGAACCGGATCCTGCGTCTTGCAGTAGAAGGAAGCAATGGCGTGGCCTGCCTCGTGGTAAGCCGTCAACTTCTTTTCCTTCTCGCTCATGACACGGCTCTTCTTCTCCGTGCCCACCACAACCTTGATGGTGGCCTCTTCGATCTCTTCCATGGTAATTGCCTTGTGATTTTTCCGGGCAGCCAGCAGGGCAGCCTCGTTCAAAAGGTTTTCCAGGTCGGCACCGGTAAAGCCAGCTGTGGACTTGGCAATGGTGGAGAGCACCACGTCGGGGGCCAAGGGCTTTCCTTTGGCGTGAACCCGCAAAATCTCTTCCCGGCCCTTGATATCGGGATATCCCACCATCACCTGCCGGTCAAACCGACCGGGACGCATCAAGGCAGGGTCCAGGATGTCGGGACGGTTGGTGGCGGCGATCATGATGACGCCCTCATTGGCGCCAAAACCGTCCATCTCCACCAGCAACTGGTTCAAGGTTTGTTCCCGTTCGTCGTGACCGCCGCCCAGGCCAGCGCCTCTCTGGCGGCCCACGGCGTCGATCTCGTCGATAAAGATAATGCAGGGATGGTTTTTCTTGGCCTTGTCAAACAAGTCACGGACACGGGAAGCACCCACGCCCACGAACATTTCCACAAAGTCGGAACCAGAAATGGAGAAGAAAGGCACGCCTGCTTCTCCGGCCACAGCACGGGCAAGCAAAGTCTTA
>UQQZ01000050.1 GCA_900543305.1 uncultured Oscillospiraceae bacterium | reverse complement strand
TCAGCAGCTCGGTGCCGCCGTTGGCCACCTGAGGCTGGCTGTAGAAATCCGCCGTGGACGCCACGAAGCAGGTGACCTTTACCGCGTTCTTCACCTTGTCCAGGTCCCCGATCTCCCGCTTGAGCACTGCCAGCACATTGAGCATGGAACCTTTGGCATACTCGTAGCCCTGTTCCACGGTCACGTCCTCACCCAGCTTCCCGGTAATGGGGGTGCCGTCGGTGGAGGGGCCGCAGCCAGACACATAATACAGGCCCTTGCCAAACTTCTTGGCGGGGGCATAGGCGCCGCCCTTGGCAGGAGGCTCAGGCAGGGTCAAACCAAGCTCTTGCAGCTTTTCTTCTACTTTGCTCATGGTACTTCATCCTTTCTTCTACATATAAAATGAGATCTATGAAATCCCCCCAACCGGGGGGCAGTCTCCTAAGGTTTCGCCGAAAGACTCAGTTTCTCTTGACGATTCGACCAGGCAGGGTTTCCGGGTCCTGTCCATTGACAAACACTTTCCAGAGCCCCGTGGACAACTGCCGGGGTTCGGCAAAGGTAGCACGGTCTGTAAAGGTCTCCGGATCAAAAAGCAACAGGTCCGCCTTGCACCCCGGCGCTAGAATGCCCCGGTCCGAAAGGCCCAGCCGTTTGGCAGGCTGCCAGGTCATCTTCCGGACAGCCGTTTCCAAGGGGATCAGCTTTTTCTCCCGGACATACTCCCGCAAGAACTTGGGGAAGCTGCCGTAGAGTCTGGGGTGAGGCATGTCCCCGCCTCCGTAAAGGGAATCAGAAATCAGCGACACATAGGGCAGCTGCAGCACCCGATCCACATCCGACTGGGCCATGCTCATGAGGATAACCCCCACCCGGCTCCCGCTGCCCTCCAACAGATGGCAAAAAAGCTCCGCTTCCGAAAGCCCCAGCTTCCGAGCTCCTTGGGCAAAGGAGAGTCCCGCTAAATCCCGGTCCTCCTGGGCCTCTACAGAACTAATTATAATACGATCCCAGCCAATTGAAAACACCATATTGTCCCAATCGGGAAAATCCTTCTCCAGCTCCTGCTCCAGCAGCCGGCATCCTTCCCCAGTTCCCAGGAAAGCCACCGTGTCTCCTCCGGCGGCTTCCACCACGGTGGGGGGCACCAGGGACAAGATGGTGGTGGACCCTGCCGGATAGGGGTAGGCATCGGCGGTGACGTCCTGACCGGCGGCCCTGGCCTCTTCTGTGACCTGAATGGCCCGATCCAGTCCCCAGCCGTGATTTTTCAGCCCGGTCACTTTGAAGTGGCTGATATTGACCCCTACGCCGGATTTCCGGCCAATCTCCACCACTTCCTCCACCGACTGGGTCAGACTGTTGCCCTCTCCCCGGATGTGACTGGTGAGATATCCGCCGTATTCTCCGGCTACTTTGGCCAGAAAGGCAAAATCCTCGGTGGTGCTGTAACACTCCGGAGTGTACATGATCCCGCAGGACAGCCCTAAAGCTCCCGCCTCCATGGCGTCCCGGACATAATACTCCGCCTTTTCCCGGGATTCCCGGTCAAATGGCACGTTGCCAAATCCCTTGGCTGCCGTGGTGATGGCCCCGGTACATCCCAGGACGCCCAGATTCAAGGGAACTTTCCTTCGGGATAAGGCATCCATAAAATCGGACACTTTGGGAAAATAGCTGTCCCGGGGAGCGTCTCCCAGACAGGGCGCCAAAAAATCGTACAACTCGTCCCGCAGAGGAGCTGCACAGGGAGCCGGCGCCAGCCCGCAGTTGCCCATCACCGCCGTGGTGATGCCCTGGGCCAGTTCCAATGCGCCGAAATCCGGATCGTACAGCGCTGCCAGGTCGCAGTGACGGTGGGCGTCGATGAACCCCGGGGTGGCAAGACGCCCTTCCCCATCTATGGTTTCAGCATCCAGATTCCCCAAGGGAACAGCGCTCACTTCCCGCAAGGTGTCCCCGTCGAGCAGCAGTTCCCCCGGGTAGGCCGGGGCGCCGGTGCCGTCTACAATCTTCACATTCTTAATATGGATCATACCAGCATCCCCCTTGCCGCCACAGGCATTTCCCGGAGATTCCCCTTATCCAGCAGGAATACATGGTTCTGCATGTTCACCGCCGTGCACACATGAATGGGCACCATCTCCAGCATCTGGCCTACCTTCAACCCTGTCTCTCCGTTTTTGGCGGTGAGGATTCCGTGCTCCTCGTTCATGCGCCGCAGCTGCAAATTCTCATTGGGTTTTCCGTCCTCCCCCAGAGGAATGGCATATCCGGGATAATAACAAGGGGCAGTGTCCAGGGGGATATCCATGGGGAAGGTCTTGGTTCCCCCGTCAATGACCGCGTAGCCCGGTTCTGGTGTACTCACCACTGTGGCATACAGCCGCACCGCAATGTTCTCAAACTTGGCGCAGTGCTCCTTGGTGAGCATCCAATCGGAAAAAATATACGTCCCCGGCCGCACCTCGTTGACCAGTCCCGTTTGGGCCACCAGAAGGCCCGTAGGTGTGCTGCCGGCGCTCACGTCCTGAATCGGCACACCCGCCTCCCGCAGCTGCTGTGCCAAAGCGTGCATCAATTCCCCTTCCTCCTGAGCCGCCGCCTTGTTGTCCTCGGTGGGCTGGTCGTGGAGTACCAGACTCTTGAACGTGTAAATGCCAGTCAGATTCAGGCCAGGCAGAACATGGATGGCCTTTCCCAAAGCCACCATTTGCTCCCGGGGCACTCCGGTACGCTTGGCGCCTGTGTCCACCTCCAGCCGGACCTCCCAGGTGATCCCCTCTCGCTGGGCCGCCTGGGAAAGCATCTTGGCCCCTTCCAGGCTGTCCACTGCCAAAATCAGCCGCCGGACCTGCTTTTGCAGGGCCAGGGCCCGACGGATCCGGAAGTCCCCGATCATGGGATAAGCGATGAAGATATCCTGAGCTCCCCCCCGGGTCATGACCTCCGCCTCGCTGACCTTGGCACAGGTGATGCCTGCCGCCCCGGCTTCCAGCTGCATCTGCATGAAGTATGGCATTTTATGGGTTTTGATGTGGGGCCGCAGCTTGCAGCCGCAAGCCTCCACCGCCCGCTGCATTTTCAGCACATTTTCCCTGGCCTTGGCCACATCTACCACAAGGCAGGGTGTTTCCGGCACCTGTATCATACAATCAATCCTCCCATGGATTTTTTCTCAGTATACCACGTTCCCCTTCTCAGTTCTACCGAGAAATTTTCTAAGTCCGGGAATCCCTCCTGCTCCCTGAAATGGTTTTTCCCACTGGGTCACGAAATTCCGGTGCGGGTTTCCGTTTTCAAAAAACCGGCACCTCCGAAAACCCTTTCAGGTCTCAAAGATGCCGGTTTCACAAAACTATTTCCCTATTTTCAAGGCAAATAATATCCTCTCCCCAATTCTCTTGGGGTTGGGAGAAAACTTGCCTTCAGACTCAGCCCTTCAGCTCTACGCGGCGGATCTTGCCGGAAATGGTCTTGGGCAGGTCGTCCCGGAACTCCACGATCCGGGGATATTTGTAAGGAGCGGTGTGCTTCTTTACATAGTTCTGGATTTCCTTCTTCAGGTCATCGGTGCCTTCCGTGCCCTTGGTGAGCACCACGAACGCTTTGACCACCTGGCCACGGACGGGGTCCGGGGCACTGGTGACGGCGCATTCCAGCACATAGGGCAGCTCCATGATCACACTCTCGATCTCGAAGGGCCCAATCCGGTAGCCGGAAGACTTGATCACATCGTCGGTACGGCCCACATACCAGAAGTAGCCATCCTCATCCCGCCAGGCAGTATCGCCGGTGTGGTAAACTCCATCGCTCCAGGCTTCCTTGGTCTTCTCCTCGTCCCGGTAATAGCCCATGAACAGACCGCAGGGCACGCCTTTATCGGTGCGGACCACCACTTCGCCCGTCTCACCTACAGGGGCGCTTGTGCCGTCAGGCAGGATGATATCCACATCGTACAGAGGACTGGGGATGCCCATGGAACCGGTCTTGGGCACGGTGCCCACGGGATTGTAAACCGTCAGGGTGGTTTCGGTCTGGCCAAAGCCTTCCATCAGGGACAGGCCCGTAGCCCGCTTCCACTGCTCGTACACCTCCGGGTTCAAAGCTTCGCCGGCGGTGGTGGAATACTCAATGGAGGACAGATCGTATTTGCTCAGGTCTTCCTTGATGAAGAACCGGTACATGGTGGGAGGAGCACAGAAAGTGGTGATGTGATACTTGGCGAACATGGGCAGGATATCGTGAGCGTCGAACTTGTCAAAGTCGTAAGTGAAGATGGCGGCTTCACACATCCACTGGCCATAGTACTTGCCCCACAGGGCCTTGCCCCAGCCCGTGTCGGAAATGGTAAAGTGCAGCCCTTCCGGGTTCACATTGTGCCAATACTTGGCGGTGATGTAGTGACCCAGGGCATATTTGTAGTTGTGCTCGGCAATCTTGGGATAACCGGTGGTGCCGGAGGTGAAGAACATCAGCATGGGATCGCTGCCGCAGGGAGCGTCAGGCTTGCGCTCGTAGGTATCCGGGAAGGATTCCACTTCCTTGTCGAAGTCGTGCCAGCCCAGGCGGTTTTTGCCCACCATAATCTTCACTTTCAGGGTGTCGCTGTTCTGGGCGGCCTTTTCCGCCTCGTCGGCCACCTGGCCGTCGGCGGTGCACAGGATGGCCTTGACCCCTGCGGCCTTAAACCGGTAATCGAAGTCGTGCTCCATCAGCAGGTTGGTGGCGGGAATGATCACGGCGCCCATCTTGTGCAGGGCGGTGATCACAAACCAGAACTGGTAGTGGCGCTTTAACACCACCATGACCCGGTCTCCCCGCTGAATTCCCAGGCTCTCCAGATAATTGGCGGTCTTGGAGGACCAACGGCTGATGTCGGAGAAGGTGAACCGGCGCTCGGTCTTGTCGTTGGCCACATGAAGCATAGCCAGCTTGTCGGGGCACTTTTCCGCCAGCTTGTCCACAATGTCAAAGGCGAAGTTGAACTTTTCCTCGTTGGTAAACTGGATACCGCTTAGGATGCCGTTCTCATCCAAAGTGGTCTTGACGAAGGGAGAGGAAACCGTCTCCCGCTCCTGACGGGCCAGCTTTTGGTCGATGAGCTTCTGGAAATGGTCTTGCTCCGGAGCAAATTCTTCCGCTCCCTTGAGGACAATGGCGTAGATCTGGCACTCTGCGCCGTCGGTGGCAATCATACCGTGGGGAGTGGCGGAATTGTAATAGATGGAGTCCCCTTCGTGGAGCACCTCCACATGGTTGCCCACCTGCATTTTCATGGTGCCCTTGATGACAATGTCGAATTCCTGGCCCGCATGGGTGGACAGCTTGATGGCCACGTTCTGCTGGGATTCCTCATAGGGCATGGTCACAAAGAAAGGCTCGGCAGTCTTGTTTTTAAAGAGGGGAGCCATGTTCAGGTATTTGAAACCCTGCCGGCGTGTGATGGGCAGGCCGTCGCCTTTCCGGTTCACCGTGTAGGTGGACAGGGTAGGGCTGACGCCCTTGATCAGGTCCGTGGGGTCAATGCTGAAACGCTGGGCGCATTTGTAGATGAAGGTGAAGCTGAAATCTCTTTCCCCTGCCTCGCACTGTTCATACTCTTCCTTGGTTACCCCAGTGCACTTGGCCATTTCCTCTTCCGAAAGGCCGGTGATTTCCCGCATGGTGCGGATTCGTTCCGCTACCTCAGCCAATTGGGTTTTCAAGTCGGTTTTTTCCATATCCATGTTGTTTTCCCCTTTCCGCGCGAAACGCGCCTGTTCGATCCGGCGCTGGACTCCGAAACCTTCTAAACACACAAAAAGTCCGCCTCAAGGGAGGACGTTTTCTCCTTTGAGACGGACTCAATCAATCCGCGGTACCACTCAAATTGCGCTTTCGCGCCACCTCGTCGGGCTCCAGCAAGCCCTATGCACTAACGCAGCATACGCGGGAAGCGCCTACTCTCCCAAAAGGGGATTTGGGCCTTCCGGCTCAGAAGGGATTGTCCTTGGAAGTCTCCCACCGGCTCGCAGCCACCGCCGGCTCTCTGTAGGGAAGGACTGCCGGACCGTCTTCGTCACAGCCTTTCCGGGTCTCGCACTGGGCGAAACCTATTCAATTTGGTTCCTAAAAAGATTACACCAATTTTGAAAGAATGTCAAGGGCCACTTGCAAATTTTTATCCGGCGAAGTTCTGGCTGTATTCTTCCAGATCCCGGATGCCCTGGACGATCATGTCCACGGTGACCTCATAGGGCCACTTGCGCACATCGATGCCCTTGAGGGCTTTTTCCGCCACAGCGGTCAGGTCTTCGGGCTTGGCGTGAATATCGGACAACCGGGTGGGCAAGCCGATGGACCGGTTGAACTTCATGACCTTTTCCCGCTGCTCAAACTGGTGATCCACAGTGAGCATGGCCAGGATCCCATAGGACACCACTTCCCCGTGGAGGTGATGGTTTTCCTCGGTGCTGGGCAGGATGGTGAAGCCGTTGTAAATGGCGTGAGCCAGACCGGTGGTGTAGTCCACCTGAACAAAGTTGGACACCAGGCCCGTGGACACGATAATGCCCAGAATCACTTCGGTGAGCTCATTGGTGACTCGGTGGGCCTTGCAGTCCTCCATAGCCTGATGGCCCCAACGGAGGATGGGCTCGGCGCACATGCTGCTCAGGGCGATGCCCATGGCGTCGGAGTGAGCGGGCACATCTCCCCGGGAGGAGATGGTGCACTCAAAGTGCTTTGCCATGGTGTCCCCCATGCCGGCCCACAGATACTTCACAGGGGCGTCGGCAATGATCTGGGGATCGATGAAAATGTGGGTGGGGGGCACTTTGGAGAAGGAATATTCCCGCAGGCTCCCGTCCGGATGATACAGGATGCCCAGGCTGGTGCAAGAAGCACAGGTGGAGGCAATGGTGGGGAAAGTGAAGAAGGGACGGTTGGTCTGATGGGACAACACCTTGCAGGTGTCAATCGCCTTGCCGCCGCCTACGGCGAAGATCATATCGGCGTCTTCCACCTGGGGCAGCAGCATCTCGATGTTTTCCACCGAGGCTTCCCCTCCGTACCAATAGGTCCCGGTGATGGTGATGTCAGAGCCTTCTACCGCCTTGCGGATTTTCTCCTCCGCAGCGGCCAAAGCGTGTTTTCCGCCGATGATGGCAGCTTTCTTTCCGAAGGGGGCGCACACGGCGGGAATGTTCTGATAGGCGTCTTCGCCAATGGTATATCCGGCAAACAATGTTTCTTGCATGATGGGGATCCTTCCTTTCACAAACTCGATTTCCTCTGGTTTAAATCTGCTGGGGCTGCCCCTCCGGAAGGGGAGCTTCCTCTTCCTGGCGGTCCTTTTCGGCAGCCTTGACCGCCTCCTGATAGGAACGGCCTTCCGCCTCAGGATGGGCCTTCAGGTACTTCCGGTTCTTGTAAACACCTACGGTGAGGAAGGGCAGGATCACCACCACAATGGCGTAGTAACCGCAATAGCCGTAACCGTACTTGATGATGTTGGAAAGTCCAGCCAGAGAAATGGTCATGGACAAGATGATGATAAAGGCAGCCACCACAGCGCTGCGGGCGGGAGCGGAGGAAATTTTCCGGAACATGGGCAGTTTCTCAAACCGAGCCACAAACCCGAAGGTGGTGGTCACGCCGGTGGAGATCAAGCAGAGCAGCAGGCACACGCCATAGACAACCGTCAGCCAGCTCATGCCCATTTCCTTGCACACTGTCAAGGTGGGAATCACGGTGCCGCCTTCCACGGAGGTGTACATGCCCTGCCAGGACAGCAGCATGAAGATGGACAACACCAGAGCCACCGCGTTCATGACAAAGGAGATCCACATGGAGCGGGAACAGGCTTTCTTGGTGGTCAAGGGAGTGCCGCAGGCAATCATGGTGGGAAGGGTCACACACTGGAATCCGGCATAGGTGAAGCAGTTCAAAATGGCCTGGGGAACATTTCCGAAGCCCTGGGTCTCAAAATCTTTCCAAAGGACTTCCTGCAGGTTTCCGCTGTAAGCGACGCCCACTGCGTAGATGGCCACAGCGGTCACCAGAATGGCAATGCCCATGTAGGTGCTGGCGGCCCGAACCAGGTCGGCGCCAAAAATGGTCAAGCTCAAGACCACAAGGCCTACCAGCACAATGCCCACATAGTAGTTCAGGCCAAAGTAATTGGTCAAAGCCGACGCCGCGCCGGAAATGGCCGCCGCCACTGCCATGAGCACCATGATGTAGAAAAAGATCTCAAAGAGCACATACAGCTTGTCAAAAGGAT
The DNA here is from genome assembly GCA_900543305.1 of uncultured Oscillospiraceae bacterium. GTDB lineage: Bacteria > Bacillota > Clostridia > Oscillospirales > Acutalibacteraceae > Acutalibacter. Next base: position 9,837 of record UQQZ01000050.1, on the reverse strand, counting down.
GATACAAGGTCTTGAACAATTCCTTGTAAGAGGTGAGGCCGCGGCTGTTGTACATGATCATGGCTTCCCGCATGGTGATGGTCAGAAGCAGGATGGCCCCAACAGCGCTGATGGGCCCCCGCCAGCCCAGCCCCACATAGTAGGTGTGGGCCTGGTTGCCGGTGGCAAAGCCGCCTCCCGCGTGGGCGGAAAACAACACCGCGCCCACCGAGAACAGGGTAATAAAGGGGATTTTTGCGGTCACTTTGTTCATAAAAATGCCTCCAAAGAAAAAATGTCGTTTCCCCGGGGCAACAAAAAAGCTCCTTCGCCCTTCTGCCCACAGGGACAGAAGAGACGAAAGAGCAAAGCTTCCGCGGTACCACTCTTCTTCATTTCAAAAACGAAATGCACCTTACCGGGTACGGGCCGCGCCATTCGGCACAACTTGATACCCCTGCGCTGCTAACGGGCGCAACCCCGTCCGCACCTACTGACTTCGGCACGGCCGTTCAGCGGTCAGTTCAGCTTTTTGCTTCCTCAATGCCTCGCACCGGCCGGCATCTCTCTGAAAGGGCTCCAAGCTTACTACTCCGCGTCATCACGTTTGGTTCGCCAATTAAAATAGCACAATGACTCCCCCTTGTCAAGGGCTTTTTTGAAATTTTTTCTCTTGCATCTTGCAAAATTCTCTTTTTGCCCTGACAAAAATGCCCTCCGGCAAGGTGCCGAAGGGCGGGATTTTTTCCGGGACTTTTTCCGTTCAGCAGGCCAGGTCCACCATCTTTCGAGCCCACTCTCCGGCCTTGGCCAAGTCTTCCCCATCGGGATGGCTCAGGGCCCGGTCGAAGTTTTCCAAGCTGGCTTTGGCTCTGGCATCTTCCGGATGTTCTTCCAGCATTTTTTCGTATCGGGTCCGGACTCCCTGAGGCATTTTTCCTTGGCAGAAATAATACCCCAACATCCGGCAGCTTTCCTGGGCCAGTCCCTCTACCCGTTGGTACAGGGACTGGTAATATTCCGGAGAACCTCCAAAACCGGCCGTGCCAAAATAGGCCACGGTCTTTCCAGCCAGGGAACGGAGAAACTCCCCAATCCCCTGGCTGCAGGTTCCCTTGTCCGTCCAGGAGCCCACAAAGTACAGGTCCGCTTCCACGGACTGGGGCCCTCCCACATAGACCACTTCCCGGTCCTGCAATCCGTCTTGGATGGCCTGGGCCACCTTTTGGGTATTGCCTGTCATGCTTTCGTACACAATGGCGATTTTCATAAGAATCCCCCTGTTCCGCCGTTTCCGGCAAATCGATGGTTGCCCTCCAAGCAATCCCCCTCAAGAAAAAAGCGCGGCGGCCCGGCTTTCCGCCGGAAAAACCGCTGCGCCTCTTATGGAAAAAGGTTCGGTCAGTTGTCCTTTTCCGGCAAATTTTCGATCAGATCGGCAGCGCCGTCCAGCCAATTCCCTTCGAACAGCTCAATGGCGCCCTTGTCACAGGCCCAAGCCAGCTTGGGATCCATGGGCAGCTTGCCCAGCACTTTCAGGTCATACTTGGCAGCCACTTCGTCGATATGGCTCTCCCCGAACACGGAGAACTGCTTCCCGCAATCGGGACACTGAACATAGCTCATGTTCTCCACCAGGCCCAGCACCGGCACGTTCATCATCTTGGCCATTTCCACGGCCTTGGAAACAATCATGCTCACCAGCTCCTGAGGAGAGGTGACAATGAGGATCCCGTCCAGGGGCAGAGACTGGAATACAGTCAGGGGCGCATCGCCGGTTCCGGGAGGCATGTCCACAAACATGTAGTCCACGTTCCCCCAGACCACGTCGGTCCAGAACTGCTTGATGGCGCCGGCGATCACGGGGCCACGCCACACCACAGGAGAAGTCTCCTCCTCCAGCAGCAGGTTGATGCTCATCACCTTCACGCCGGTCTTGGTGTCCACGGGATAAATGCCGTTTTCGTCGGACAGAGCCCGCTGCTTCAAGCCGAAGCATTTGGGAATAGAGGGGCCAGTGATGTCCGCATCCAGCACGGCCACCTCATTCTCCCGGCGGCGCAAGGTAGTGGCCAGCAGGGAAGTGACCAGGGACTTGCCCACGCCTCCCTTGCCGCTGACCACACCGATCACTTTCTTCACATGGCTCAGGTCATTGGTCTTTTCCAGAAAGCTCTGGGGCTGCTGCCGGGAAGGGCAGTCTACCCCGCAGCTGGAACAATCGTGCGTGCAATTTTCGCTCATTGGTTCTCGATCTCCTTCTCGCAGTGTCGTATCTTTTATTGTACCCTTTTTTCCCAAAAAGTAAAGTGGTATATGCCAAAAACCCCAGGATTTTCCCTCAGGACTCCTGTTGGGAGTGCTCCGGCAGCCCTTCCCCGGTGGCCAGGGGCAGCTCAAACCAGAAGGTGCTGCCCTTCCCCAGTTGGCTGGTGACCCCGTAAGTGCCTCCGTGAAGGTCCAGAATGTTTTTCACGATGGACAATCCCAGGCCGGAACCCATCTGGGCCCGCTTGTGCTCCTTGTCCACCTTGTAATACCGCTCCCAAATATCCTTGAGCTTTTCCTGGGGGATGCCCTCTCCTGTGTCGCTGACAGAGATGCGCACTTTGCCCCCCTCCACCTGCTGCTCCAGGGTAATGGTCTTGTCCTCCCCGGAATAGGTGATGGCATTGTTCACCAGGTTGTACACCACCTGAGAAATTTTCAATTCGTCCGCGTCCACCCATACATCCTCCTGATAATGGAAGGGGAATCGATGGTCCGCCAATTTGTGATACCGTGTCAGGATGGCCCGGATGCTTTCGGTCAAGTTGAACCGGGTTTTGTCCAGGGGAACCACCCCTGCCTCCAGCTTGGAAAGATCCAGCAGGTCATTGACCAGGTTGGTAAGCCGCTCTGCCTCGTCGATGATAATCTGCACATTTTCCGGGGTGTTCTCTCCCGGCAGATCACGCATTACTTCCCCGTATCCCTTGATCATGGTCAAGGGGGTGCGCAGGTCGTGAGACACGTTGGCCAGCAGATCCCGCCGGAGCCCTTCCACCTTGGAAAGCTCTCCCGCGGCGTAATTGAGGGTTTGGGCCAATTCCCGGACTTCCCGGGCCCCGTGCTCCCCAAACCGGATGTCGTAGTTGCCCTGTCCCAGGGCCTTGGCCGACTCGTTGATGGCGGTAAGAGGCCGGGAAATCCGCCGGGCAATGATCAGGGCCAAGAGCAAACCCAACACCGCCATCACCACCGTCAAGGTGGTCACCTGCACCTGCAAGGTCTCTTTGATGGAATCCACCGGGGTGATCTCACTTTCCAGCAGCACCATCCGGTTCAGGCCCGAAGACGTCCGGGTGATGGTCACATAGAGGATCACCTCGTTCTGGCTTCCATCTTGATTGACAAAGGGAGAGCGATAGCCCGTCAGCTCGTCCCCTCCTTGGAGATTCACTTCGTTAAACAGCTCCGCCCGTGCCAAGCGGGTCATGTTGTTCAGGAGGCTGTCCTTTTGGCTGGCTCTCCAGCCGGTCAGAATTTGGCCCATTTCGTCGGTGACCATGATATTGATCCCCGTATTAAAGCACAGTTCCCGGACCTGGTCGTCCAAATCCCCGTCTTCCAGGCGATGCTCCACCGCTTCCGCGGTGTTCTTCACTTCCGCCGTTTTCACGGCCCGGTAAAAGGGGTCCAGCAGCACAATCTGGAAAAGCCACAGCAGCGCTGCCACCACCACAATGAAAATGCCGAACCCCCAAAGGATCTGACCCCAGATTCCCAAGGGGCGGCGTTTACTTTTCTTCACTTATCCCACCTCGAACCGGTAGCCTACGCCCCGCAGGGTGACAATAAATTTGCTGTAGGGCCCCAGGCTCCGGCGCAGCAGCTTGATGTGGGTGTCCAGGGTTCTGTCGTCCCCGTAAAAATCGTAGCCCCACACGTTGGTGATGAGCATCTCTCGGGTCAGGGCGATGTTCTTGTTCCGAGCCATGTACACCAGCAGATCATATTCCTTGGGAGACAGATCTGCCCGCTGTCCGTCTACGGTGACAATCCGGGCGTCAAAGTCAATGGACAGTCCTTCAAAGGACACCACATTCCGCCGGGTGATCTCCTGCTGGGGACGCACGCGGTTCATGATGGCGGTAACCCGCATCATCAATTCTTTGGGGGAGAAGGGCTTGACCACATAGTCATCCACCCCCAGCTCAAACCCGTGGATTTTGTCGTATTCCTCTCCCCGCGCTGACAGCATCAGCACAGGGGCCGAACACGTTTTGCGGATCTCCGCCACAGCGGAAAATCCATCCAGCTCTGGCATCATCACATCCATGATGATGATATCAAACTGGTCCGGATTCCGCCGGCAAAGCTCTACGGCTTCCATGCCGTTTTCCGCCTCGGTCACCTGGTTGCCTTCAAATTCGGCGTACTTGCGAATCAACATCCGAATTTTTTCTTCATCGTCTACCACCAAAATCCGGTACATGTACCCACTCCCTTTCTTATCCAAGGATATCACCCCTTTGTGAACCCCCGGTGAAGGCTTTCGGAACGCTTTCGAAACACTTGGTTTTTCCTAAAGTATATCCCAAGGCTTTCCTTTTTTCAAGGGAGGGGATTTGCCCCTTTTCGGAAATTTTCTTTCTCTTTCCCTGTTGACTTTTCTTCAAAAAATGAGTATCATAAAACTGGATAAAATCCCCATAAATTTTCCTATGCATTTCTCTAGAACTGGATCATATATATAAGGAGGAATCACTATGCTGCCTGTCATTACCATCGCACGCCAGTACGGAAGCGGGGGTCACGAGGTGGGGGAAAAGTTGGCCAAAAAACTCAATATTCCCTTCTACGACAAGGCCCTCATCGCTATGGCCGCCAAGAAAAGCGGCCTTTCAGAGGAGGTGTTCGCCGACGCTGACGAGAAGGCCACCAGCAGCCTCTTGTATTCCATGGTGATGGGCAGCTACGCCTTCGGCGCCCGGGTTCCCGGCATCAATGAAATGCCCATCAACGACAAGCTCTTTATCATTCAGTCGGACATCATCAAAAAAGCCGCTGCGGAAGGTCCCTGCGTCATCATCGGCCGCTGCGCCGACTACATTCTGCGGGATCACGAGAATTGCCTCAACGTGTTCGTCCACGCCAACAAGGCTGCCCGGATCCAGCGCATTGTGAGCAGGGGTCTCTGCGAAGAGAAGAAAGCTCCCGACTTTGTCACCAAAAAGGATAAACAGCGGGCCAACTACTACAACTTCTATTCCAACAACCGCTGGGATGACCTGCTCAATTACGACATCACCATCGATACCTCCCGGTTCTCCGTAGACTTGGCGGTGGACCTGCTGATCGATGCCGCTCAGAAACTGGACAAATAACGTTCCGCCTATTTCTGGTCCCTTCTCTCTGGGACTTTACCCCTAATATTCTCATTCACCAATGGGAGCAGGGCTTCGGCCCTGCTCCCATTGGTTTTTCTCTCCATCCACCGGCGGCTTTTCAAATGGGCCGATCCGTGCTACAATAGTCCCCAACCGGGCTTTCCGGAAAAAAGGCCGGCATTCCGGCCGAATGACAGACAAGGAAACAATCTATGAAACAATGGCTTAACCGCATTTCCGAAAAAACTGCCCGCAGACTTTCCCTGGGTCTGGTCCTTCTGGGAGTGGTTCTGTTGGGCGCGGCCCTGTGGATCAACCTGAACCCAGGTGACCAGGGCTATTCCCTGACCACCTACTCCATGGGCTCCTATGTGCAGCAAACCGTCTATGGAGACAACGCCCAGGAAGGGGCAGAAGCCGCTTCCTCCGCCGTGTCCCAGTTGGAAAACCTGATTTCCTGGCGGGTGGAAGGCAGCGACGTGGCCCGCCTCAATGAGGAGGCCGGTCAGGAGTTTATCTCCATTGACGAAACCACCTGGGACATTCTGCGTACGTCTCTGGACGTGTGCGAGGCAAGCAACGGCGCCTTTGACATCACCATCGCGCCCATCAGCTGGCTGTGGGACTTTGACGAGGATCCCCATCTTCCCAGCCAGGAAACCATTGCGTCTTTCCTGCCCAAGGTGGACTACACCTCCCTGTCCCTGCTGGAGGACGGCACCGCCGCCCTGCGGAAAACAGGAACGGCCCTGGATCTGGGTGCCGTAGGAAAAGGAGCTGCCTGTGACGCCGCCGTGTCCGCCTACCAGGAAGCCGGTGTGGATCGTGCCGTGGTTTCCGTGGGAGGAAGCGTAGGCGTATGGGGGGAAAAGCCCTCGGGAAAACCCTGGTATGTGGCCCTGCGGGACCCGGATTCCGAAGGCTCCCTGGGAGAAATCTCCATTCCCTCCGGATTTCTCTCCACCTCCGGCAGCTATGAAAAACAGTTTACCCAGGACGGGGTCACCTATCACCACCTGCTGGATCCGGATACCGGATATCCTGCGGACACCGGCCTTCTCTCCGTCACTGTCTGGAGCGACAGCGGCGTCCTCAGCGATGCTCTGTCCACCGCCTGTTTTGTGATGGGCATGGAGGACAGCCAGCCCTTGCTGGAAGAATTTGCCCAAGGAGCCATCTTCATTACGGAGGATCACCAGATCTATGTCACCGAAAGCCTGAAAGACCAGTTCACCCTCAACGTGGACGGCTACACCCTGGCCGGGGTACTGTGAGGCGGCCATGGAGGAAAAACGGTTTTTCACCCCTTTGACTTTACTCCTGTGCGCTTTGCTGCTGGCCGCTGCCGGGGCCCTGTATTTCTTTCTCTCCCTGACCCCTCAAGGGACGGTGGCCATTTTGGAACGGGATGGCCAGGTCCTTTGGGAACGGGATCTTTCCCAGCTGACAGAACCGGAAACCCTGTCCGTCCAAGGGGAAGACGGGATTCAGCTCACCGTGACCCTTTCCCCCCAAGGAGCGGAGATCTCTTCCTCCACCTGCCCCGACCAGGTCTGCGTCCAAACGGGAACCCTGACCCGGGCCGGGGAAACCGCCCTTTGCCTTCCCGCCCGGGTCAGTCTCCGGCTGGAGGGTGGCGGAAACGGGGTGGACGCCACCGTCTATTGATCCCCGGAAAGGAGGACTTTCATGAAACAAGCGTCCGGCCGTGTGGCCTTTACCGGAATGTTGGCGGCCTTGGCCTTGGCTCTCTCTTTTTTGGAAGGGCTTCTGCCCCCTCTCCCCATGATGCCTCCCGGGGCCAAGCTGGGACTTTCCAACATTGCCACCATGTACGCCGCCGGGAGCCTGGGCCTGCCCAGCGCTCTGTTTCTGGCGGTCTTCAAGGGGCTGTTCGCCCTGATGACCCGCGGCGTTGTGGCGGGAATCATGAGCCTGTCCGGCGGGGTGTGCAGCACCTTTCTCATGTGGTTCCTGCTGAAAAAAACGGGAGCTTCCCTGGGGGGAGTGGGAATCTGCGGGGCCTTGGCCCACAATGCCGCTCAGCTTTGCGCCGCCTATTTTCTCACCAGCACCAGCGTGCTCTTTTACATTCCCTTCCTGCTGCTATTCGGGGTGCTGACAGGGTTGCTCACCGGGCTGGTGCTCAAGCTCACGTTACCCCCTCTGGAAAAACTGCGCAAAAATCTCTTCCTCTGAGGAGACCCACAAAAAAAAGACCGGGAAACCCCCGGCCTTTTCTTTTTCTCAGGTGTCCAGTTTTCCGCAGGTCAAAGTGCGGGTCTGGCTGTCATACACGGCGGCGGTAATATTCAGGGAAGCTCTTTCCGTCACACCTGCCGTTTCGTAAGTTTCCGTCTGATCGTCGTAAAAGAACCAGTAGCCCTCTTTTACCTGGGGCAGGAGGGGTTGGCCGTCCTTGTCGGTAAGATAGGGGCCGGAGCCAAAGGACTCTGTGCCCTCCTGCCATTGACGGCCGTAGAGCAGCGTCTCCATGTCCTCATTAACCGGCAAGGGGTGCCAGCCCTCCCCGGTTTGGGCTCTCTCTTCCAGGGCATCGGCATCTTTCTGAGAAAGTTCCACCTTCCAGTAAGAGACGCCATCGCTCATGGCGCCGTGATTGTCCCAATATTCCACGGGGCTGGAATCTGTCAAGGTGACGCCCAAAACCTCCGGCAGGGAAGCTTCTTCCCCTTTGCATCCGGCGCAAAGGAGCACCAACCACAATGCGGAAAACAGAGCCAATGTTTTTTTCACGAAAATCATCTCCTTTGGCACCAGAATACACCGGATATCCCCGAAAAACAAGGACCGGACTTAATTCCGGAAACCCGTTGACAAGCTGGGGGTTGTTCTCTATAATGAGAATGTCATCAACTTTAAAGAGAGGTTTCTACAGACATGGACGACGGCGACGGTCACCCGCCCAGTGCTCTTGCCACCTATCAACGAGAACAGCATAACTTGCAGTGGATTCCCACGGCAGGTTATGCTTTTTTGCATTTAATCGGCAGGTTTTACAACCGGAACTGAAAACTTCCTCCCCCGATTTTGAGCTTTTACCCAAATAAAGGAGTGTATTTTCTTGAATTCCATCCCCATGCAAATCTTATTGCAGGTCATCTTGATTTTAGTCAACGCATTTTTTGCCGCCACGGAATTGGCCGTAGTCTCCCTGAACAGTTCCAAGCTGCGGAAACTTCAGGAGGAAGGCAACAAAACCGCCGGGAAGCTTTTGAAAATGGTGGAGGAACCCTCGGGCTTTTTGGCCACCATCCAGGTGGCCATCACCATGGCAGGCTATCTGGGAAGCGCCTTTGCCGCAGAAAACTTTTCCGGCTACCTGGTTCACTGGATCTATTACGGTCTGGGCGTTCAGGGAATCCCCATGGGCGTTCTCAACACCATCGCCATCATTTTGATCACCATCATTCTGGCCTACTTCACCCTGGTCTTCGGGGAACTGGTCCCCAAGCGGATCGCTATGCAAAAATCCTACGAGGTGGCCAAATTTGCCTGCGCCGTAGTCAGCGGCCTGGCTTTCATCATGCGTCCCATTATCTGGTTCCTGTCCAAGTCCACCAACGCCGTTTTGCGGCTGCTCCGGCTGAAAGTGGAGGCGGAAGAGGAAAGCGTCACCGAGGATGAGATCCGCATGATGGTGGACCTGGGCGGGGAAAAAGGCGCCATCGACGAGGATGAACAGGAATGGATCCAGAACGTCTTCGACTTTGGGGACATTTCCGTCCGGGCCGCTATGACCCCCCGCAGCGATGTGGACGCCCTTCCTTTGGAAGCCACCGACCAGGAAATTCTGAAAACCATTCAGGAAACGGGCCGCAGCCGGTTCCCCGTCTACGAGGAAAGCGTGGACACCATCCTGGGTATCCTCAATGTGCGGGATTTTCTGCTGGACCGGAATGCCGGGCGAAATACCCCCATCAAGTCCCTGCTGCGTTCCGCCTACTTTGTGCCTGACTCCATCAAGGCGGACAACCTGTTCAAGGAGATGCAGCGGGAAAAGGTACATATCGCCATCGTGGTGGACGAGTACGGGGGCACCGAAGGGATCATCACCATGGAGGACCTGTTGGAGGAAATCGTGGGCAACATCTACGATGAATTCGACAAGGCGGAACAACCGGAAATTCAGCCTCTGGGAGAAGCTGTATGGCGGGTGGCAGGCTCCGCTTCCATGAACAGCCTGGTGGATGACCTGGAACTGGATCTCCCCGAAAGCGACGACTACGACACTCTGGGCGGTCTCATTGTCACCCACCTGAACGCCATTCCCAAGGACGGAGAACAGCTGGACCTGGTAGTGGGAGACGTGGCCATCCATGTGGAGAAAATCGAAGACCACCGCATTGAAAGCGCCATTCTCCGGCGGATTTCCCGTCCCGCTCCCGAAGAGAAAAAATAAACCTTCCAAATAAATATCCCCCGGCAAAGCCGGGGGTTTTTCATAGACGGGCAAAGCCCTCTG